>NZ_JBQCGW010000250.1:0-32014 GCF_051955275.1 Pseudobacter sp.
AATTTTTGATGGAAGGAAATGTTTTCAGTGCTTTTTCAAACTGCTACGTACTGGCAATCCTGTTAACAGTGATCACTTCCACCTTATCCCCGAATTGCTGCTTTGCTTTCTGGATCTTCGGGAATGCGGCCATACAGTTGGTACAGCTCAGCTCCCAGAAATCAACCAGTATGAGCTTGCCTTTAAGGGAGCCGAGGTTTAATTTATCAGACTTGTAATTGATGAGATTTTTGAAAACCATGTCAGGCAGCCTGTCTCCTACCGTATAAGCCTTTACAGGATTTGCTTCTATCTTTTTTTTGAAGCTGGTCTGTGCTATTCCAGCCAGCGGCAAACTGATGAGCAGAAAGAGCAGTGTTTGTTGAATGACGGGATAACGGCGATGCATATGCTTATTTTGATGGGTTAGACAAAGCCAATCCTGTGCAGCAATTGAACTTTCTGCAACAGGTGATGATCAAACCGCATGGGCCGGTTTGTTATAGTTATTCCCTTATACCGGTCGCAGTCAGCGACAGGCAATTAACAATGAAATGAAAACATCGGTAAGCACATTGAAGTGGATGTGAATGCGGAGTATTCACACTCAGTTACAATACAGGAGGAGGTAAAATGGTAAATGGAATTCAACTGATTTTTAATGGTCACGGCATTACGACCACTTTACGGCCTTCAATTCTGAAACGCACACCCCCGGTCTTTTCTAAGAACAATAGGATTTCTGACAAAGGAGCGTTTCTTTCAAAAGTGCCGGCGAAAAGTGATGAAGTGACAGTACCCTGATACTGTACCTCAAAATCGTAATACCGCGCCAGGTTTTCCATAATGTCTTGGATATTAGTAGCTCGGAACACGAATTTCCCTTGTTTCCAGGCCATGACCTGGTCGATGTCTGCATTACTGCTCACGGTGATCTGCTGCGCTGCGATAGCTTGCTGCCCCGGTTTTAATTTCACTTTCTTATCGCCGCGCTCCACACTGACCGATCCCTGCAATAAAGTGGTATTCACAACTGCTTTCCCCGGCCAGGCTTCAATATTGAATTGTGTGCCCAGCACCTGCACTGCCATATCATTCGTATGAACAATGAATGGCTTTGCTGCATCCTTCGCCACTTCAAAATAAGTTTCACCAGTAATGGTCACTTCCCTTTTATTTCCAGCGAATGCAGTTGGAAACTGAATAGAGGAAGAGGTATTCAACCATACACCTGTTCCGTCTGGCAATACCAGTTTATAGGTTACTCCCCTGGGAGTGGAAACTGTATTGAAAGCAACAGCGTTGCCCGCTGATCCTCCATAATGCATCTCCTTCTCATCCAGGTTCAGAATACCCTGATCTTTTACATCTTCATTGCCAGAGTTGTCTTTGTCAAGTACCACTGTTCTTCCATCTGCCAGTTTGAGTACCGCTTTGGCCTCAGGACGTGGAATATCCTTTACAATCAGGTTTTGTTCTGCTGAGGAGTTATGCTGATGATTACGTTGCAAATACAGGTAAAGCCCTGTTGTAACAATCAGCAGCAAAGACGCTGCCACAGCCATCGACCTCCCGTAACTCCAGCGAAGGCTTTTCCGGAACCCGGCCTGTTCGCGGAATTGCTCCCAGGCTGCGGGTGTATCTGTCGCTTCCCTGAGCGCCAGTTCACTGGCCAGAAGCTCAGGGCTGAACTGATCTGCAAATGTCCGGACGCCTGAATCTGTTTCCAGACGAGCAAGCAGTTCCTGTTCTTCCTGTTCAGATAATGTTCCTGTTATTTTCTTAGCGAGCAGCTCAATGAGCCGCTGCTGATGCTGGTTCTCTGACATCATTAAATGATTAAGATCCGTGATTCAGCAGAGCCTTTTTATAATAAGGGTAAAACGGAAAAAGTTCCCGGTCAAAATTCCTGCTGATTTGAAAAAAAATGGGAGAATTGGGTGCAAAGCAATAAAAACAGGGGAAAACCTGATTTTCCTACCAGGTTCCGGAGCCGGTTTATGGCCGAACTGGATAAATTATAGACTGTTTTTTTGGAAATATTCATGACTGCAGCGATCTCATCCACAGATTGCTGCTGTATCACTTTCATCACAAATACCTTTTTTTCCTGGGGTGGTAACTGTTGGATATGTTCATACACCAGCTGGAGGGTGCGGGCAATCATCTCTTCATTGTCCATCACGGCCTCCGGTTCCGGATTGATATCCACCTGCTGCAGGTATACGAAGGCCTGCTGTTTCTTTTCTGTGGCTTCCTGTTTTTCCACCCATTCATAACAGGCATGGCGAACCACCACGTACAGGAATGCACGGACATTTTCAATTGAAGCGAAGTTCTGCGCCCTTGGAAGGATCTTGAGAAAAGCCTCCACCACTATATCCTGAGCCTCGTAGCGGTTTAAGGTGATCCGGGTGGCAAAGGCCACCAGTTCTTTATGAAACCGCTCGAAGATCTGTTTCACCGCTTTTTCCTGTCCTTGCCTGAATCCGGCCAGAATAAAGTCGTCATTGTTTGTTTTCATGTAACCGACGGTCCGATTAAAATGGTTTTATCAAAAGAGATCAGGAAGGATAGGTTCGAATATGTTCAATGAGGATATGGGTGGAAATGATCTTATTTAACCGTGACCTCTAATATATCACTTTTCCAGCAATAGGAAGAAAGGACGATACCGGATACTAAATGTAATATTTAATGAAATGCTTCCCCGTTATTGGTTCCAATGGATCATATCTGTCCACCATCATACTTAGATCCCTTGTAACTTACAACAAAGGAGGCCTGGAAAAATTTCCGGGCCTCCTTTGTTGAATAAATTTATTTGCATTTTATCTCGGCTGCAATGCCACCGTATCCAGCTTTGTAACGCTCCCGGTTGTAACGATAACGCCGGACTTATTTTGTGAATTGAAATTATCACTTGCTGGTGCATATCCTACCGTATAGGTACCGGCACTCAGGCCCCTGATCAGGTAATTGCCCATCAGATCCGTAGATGTTCCGGCAACCGTATCTGTTCCCTGAATGGCAAACACTGCAGTACGGAAATTATAAGGTGTAACTACACCTGAAATACTGCCTCCAGCTTCCTGAAGCACGGTGCGTATCACCGGTTTCAGAATATATTTTCCATTTCCCGTGGTCACAATGGAACGGGCAGCATCAAAATCCATCACCAGCGTGTACAGGATACCGGCAGAAACAGACTGATGGATATTCAATTTGAGACCGCTTTGTTGTGCGCTCGGCGTCTGCAATGGCTCAATGGCACCGCCATTCAGCTTTAGAGTATTATTAGGACCAAGGATCAGCCGGATCTGCTGTACCCTGCCGGCAGGGATATCCGCATTCACCAGCAAGGTGTCCTTATCGTTTACCAGATCAAGCAGGTTGTAAATTCCTTTGCGAACATTGGGAAGACTTTCCCAACCTTTGCTGTCATCATCGGAAACATTGATCTGAATATCCACGATATCGATATTCACTTCTTCATAATCACCAGGGTCATCGGTAAGCCTCACTTCCAGGCGGGCCGTTCCATTTACCGGGTCATCTTCTGAGCAGGAGTAGAAAAACATAGAGGATAGCAATAACGAGGCACTGAAAAACAGATACTTTTTCATAATGTGGATGTTTGTATAAATGAACCTATCCTTCCTGATCCTAAAAGTATGCCACATTCATTCCTTAACCGCAGTCAGGGCAACCAAAGACCTTCTGAACCAAGGTCCTCCATTCTCCCTAAAATAAAAAAAGCCTCCTTGCAGAGGCTGATTTTATGTAAAGTTTTCAAAGGTAACATACGCTTTCTCCAGGTGGGATTCAGGGTGAGGCTTTTCTAGCACTGATGGATCAAAAACGGGACTTCCTTTCGATTTTTCGAGGATCTTCTCGGTTTTCGTTTTGTGGACACAAAGCTACCACCCACCTGAAACAATGTATAGCCGCAGGAGTCACAGGAATGCCCGCAACGTGTACCAGCCGGTTAAAATTATTTTAATGTCTAGGGTTGTTTTGATAAAAGTCTACTCGGCAATACGCCGAAGGCTTTCTTGAAAGCGATGGTAAAATTGCTGAGGTTGGCATACCCCAGCTCCATCGCCACTTCTTTTACAGAGAACCTGCCGGTAAGCAGTTTATCCTGCGCAGCCTGCATCCGGGCTTTCTGGTAATATTCATAGATCGGCGAACCGTACATCACCTTGAAATCCTTTTTTAGTTTGGATTCACTGATACTCACCATCTTAGCCAACTGGGAGATGGGCGGCGGGCTCTGGTATATATCAGTCGTGAGGATTGCCTCCACCTGCATCACCCGGTTGATATCCTCCTGGGATAAAGGCACCCGGAAGGCCGGATTGTGCATTTTTTCATAAATGATGGCAAAGAATCGCTCCACCATCAGCATGATCCGGTTCTGGATAATGGTGAGCCGTAATGGATTATCATGCGCCACCTCCATGATGGTCTGCATCCACTGCCGGAACTTGTTATCCAGGGGAACGATATTGATATTCTCTGCTTTCAGTGATATATAAGTGCTGAGCACACTCTCCGCAGTGCCCAGGTCGAGGTACTTCGCCAACCAGTCTTTATTGAAAAGGATGGACACTCCAAGGTAAGTAGTGCCGCTGGTGCTGTAATAACTCCAGTCGAACAAAGAACTGGTGAGGTAGGCGATGGACTTTGAAGTATTGATGTCTTTTACCTTGTCCTCATCGATGGTCACCACCAGTGTACCCGGCACCGTGAGCATATCCACCCGTAACACATAGTATTCTTCGGCTATCTTTTTCCGGTGGATGAGCCAGTCGTCGTTCAGTACACAGTTGATAATAGTGGCCTCCAGCCCGTTTGGAAGGGTCACATAAGTAAAAGTGCCTGTAGCAGTATCCTGCGGGAACTGGATCTCATTATTGATCACAGGCACATTGAGGCGTTGTCCAACATGGTGCACAAACGCTTCATAATTGGTATGAGTGTAGTCTAGATGGAACACTGAAATAATTTTAATTGATGCCGCCACCGGGCGCAGGGCAATCAGAGAGACCTTAAATTGAAATACAGTAAAGACTATTGGTATTTCAGCGGGTTACGGCGACCGGATAAGATATAACGTTTCATGTTCATCCAGAAAGCTAAAACAAAGTAAACGATCAATGGGGAACCCATTGTGAGAAATGATATGTATACGAACCAGGTGCGGATCCGGGCTGTAGCAATGCCGAGGCGGTCACCCATTGCTGAGCACACGCCAAAAGCCTGCCATTCTATAAATTGTCTCAAACGATTCACGGGAATAAACATTTATTTATCGGGTAAAAATGCCTGAGACCTTACCCAGAGGTTTGGTTCACACCACTAAATTATAAAATATAAAACAAATTGTCCAGCCCTCCGGTTATTTTGATAAACCATTTTTTAGGTAAATTCGCACCACTTTCCGTAAATCAAAATAATTTATCATGGTCTTTGATCTGGACTTAATCAAGAAATTGTACGCAGCCCTGCCCGAAAAAGTGGAAGCTGCGCGCAAATTGACAGGCACGCCGCTGACGCTGGCAGAGAAAATTTTATACGCCCACCTGTACCAGCCGGCCACCGGCGCATACACGCGGGGTAAGGATTATGTGGATTTTGCACCCGATCGCGTAGCCATGCAGGATGCTACCGCCCAGATGGCGCTGCTCCAGTTCATGACCTGTGGACGCGACAAAGTTGCGGTTCCTTCTACCGTACACTGCGACCACCTCATCCAGGCCAAAACAGGCGCTGTGGAAGATCTCCAGAACGCATTAAATGTAAATAAAGAAGTATATGACTTCCTGTCTTCGATCTCCAATAAGTACGGGATCGGCTTCTGGAAGGCAGGTGCCGGCATTATTCACCAGGTAGTTATTGAAAATTATGCCTTCCCTGGTGGTATGATGATCGGAACGGACTCCCATACCCCCAATGCCGGCGGTCTCGGTATGGTGGCTATTGGTGTTGGTGGTGCTGACGCCGTTGACGTGATGGCCGGCCTCGCCTGGGAACTGAAAATGCCCAAACTGATCGGTGTAAAGCTTACAGGCAAGTTAAGTGGCTGGGCCTCAGCGAAAGACGTTATCCTGAAAGTGGCTGGTATCCTCACTGTAAAAGGTGGAACAGGCGCTATCGTGGAATACTTCGGTGAAGGGGCAGACAGCCTCTCCGCTACCGGTAAAGGCACTATCTGTAACATGGGTGCTGAGATCGGAGCTACCTGCTCCCTCTTCGCATACGACGAGAAAATGGCTGAATACCTCCGCGCTACCAGCCGTGCTGAAGTGGCAGAGCTCGCCAACGGCGTGCGTGAGCACCTCCGCCCCGACGAAGCAGTATATGCCAACCCCGAAAAATATTACGATCAACTGATCGAGATCAACCTCAGCGAGCTGGAGCCGCATGTGAACGGACCTTTCACTCCGGACCTCGCATGGCCTATCAGCAAATTTGCTGAAGCGGTTCGCGCCAACAACTGGCCAGAGCGCCTGGAAGTGGCCCTCATCGGAAGCTGTACCAATTCTTCTTATGAAGATATCAGCCGTTCCGCCTCCCTGGCAGAACAGGCGATCGCCAAAAAACTGAAAGCAAAAGCTGAATTCACTATTACTCCAGGCTCTGAACTGGTAAGGTATACTATCGAGAAAGATGGTTTCCTGAAAACCTTCGATCAGATCGGTGGTGTGGTGCTGGCTAACGCCTGCGGTCCCTGTATCGGTCAGTGGGCCCGTCACATCGACGATCCCAACCGTAAGAATTCCATCATCACTTCTTTCAACAGGAACTTCGCCAAGCGTAATGACGGTCTGGCCTCCACACACGCATTTGTAGCTTCACCGGAAATTGTGACTGCCTTTGCCATCGCGGGAGACCTTACTTTCAACCCGCTGACCGATACCCTGAAGAATGAACTGGGTGAAGATGTGAAACTGGATGAACCTACCGGCGTTGAGCTGCCTCCAAAAGGTTTCCATGTGGAAGATGCCGGTTACCAGGCCCCTGCTGCCGACGGTAGCGGTGTACAGGTGATCGTTAGCCCCGAGTCTCAGCGTCTGCAACTCCTGGCGCCATTCACGCCATGGGAAGGCACTGATATCAAAGGCCTGCGCCTCCTGATCAAAGCAAAAGGAAAATGTACCACTGACCATATCTCCATGGCAGGTCCCTGGTTGAAATTCCGTGGTCACCTGGATAATATCTCCAACAACATGTTGATCGGCGCCGTTAACTTCTATAACGACAAGACCGACACTGTTAAGAACGAGCTCACCGGTGAATACGGTCCTGTTCCCGCCACTCAACGCGCTTACAAAGCAGCCGGTATCGGTTCTGTGGTAGTAGGTGATGAGAACTACGGTGAAGGCAGCAGCCGCGAGCACGCAGCGATGGAGCCACGTCACCTCGGTGTTCGCGCCATCATCGTGCGCAGCTTTGCACGTATCCACGAGACCAACCTCAAAAAACAAGGTATGCTCGCGCTTACCTTCGCTGATAAGGCCGATTACGATAAGATCCAGGAAGATGATGTGATCGATCTGAACGGTCTCACTACCTTCGCGCCTGGCTCTACCATCACCATGGTGCTGAACCACAAGAATGGCAGCAAGGATGAAGTGATCCTGAACCACACTTACAATGATCAGCAGATCGAGTGGTTCAAAGCCGGCGGCGCCCTGAATGTGATCCGCGCGCAGTTTGCGAAAAAATAGTGATTATCATTTTTAGTTGTAAGGGCCGCCTGAAAGGGTGGCCCTTTTTGTTGTGATATGCCCAGTCGCTCGCGTCCCCGCGAGTGACTTCTGTTTGCTCGCCTCCGGCGAGTTCAGCGTTCGCCGGAGGCGAACTAATATGCCTCACTCGCCAGAGGCGAGCGAGTGGTCCCCGAATATTGATCAGTTCTCACTAATTGTAACCAACTGCCGGTTAAGGATCTCCAGCCACAAATGACAACCCTCCGTGCTCCAGTGCGTATCATCCCTGCGGTACAGTAAAAAGGGATCAGCGTAGTTGGAAAAATTCGTGTATGCATCTACGTAAGGAATAGATTTTGCCTCCAGCTGTTCCTGTAATACAGGGATCACCCGGTTATACCCCTTTGGTTGAAGAATGGTCACCGGGCTTGGGATCACAGAAAAGATCACTTCATCAAAACCAGCCTTCTGGTAATGATCGTAAAGAGAAGCAAGATGATCGCCCAACTCCTGCAACAGTTTCCCGGATACAGGAGCAAAACTGCTCTGCTCATTTTCAGGATCCACCGTAGGCCGGTAGAAAAGGAATTGCCCATCTTCAGACAACACCACATCCCCCGATACCCGGTGGAACCAGCGATAGGTTTTGCTGGCCTTCCAGTACCGCGGACCATTCAGGAAATTATAATTGAAAAGATTGTACTCGATATTGGAGTTGATACCAGGATTGAAAATATGCTTCAGATCAAACAAAGATGCACTGTACGGCTGAGGACGGTCATTCGTAGAAAGCCCTTCAGCAGCCGGTTTCAGGTGATCATAGGTAACCTTGTAATAAGGAAGATAAGTGCGTACAAATCTTTCAGATAATTCGATCAGCAGTACATTTTTCTGTGAAGGGTCAAGCCTGTATACCAGGTCTTCATAATCCCTTCTTCCGAAACTATATTTTCTCACTCTCGCAAAAACAGAGGAGTCCGGAATCTGTAACATATAGCTGTCGCCATACACATACAGATCAATATTCTTTTTGCTGCTGGTATCATCCGGTTTTTTGTTTACCGGAACACCCTCGTAAATGAACCGGTCTTCCCGGTCCAGGTAGCTCATGCGCATCAGGTCCCCGCCACGGCTTTTCCTTTCTCCGAAAGCCCCTTTGATTCCCTGCCTGTAGTTGACTATAGCTTCCATGATGGTGGGTGAAGTGGAGATCACCATCACTCCTACCCCCGCAATTATGAATATCCAGGAAAGTATTTTGCGCATAGGATCAGAATTGAAAATAAATGAACTGGTTTTCGTTAAACACTCCCAACAAGTAACAGACCGTTGCCATCAGCAGGGCATAGAGCAGGAACAGCCAGTTCCGCTCTATCAGGTAGCTGGTCCTCTTTCTCTCCACAAACAACATGACGGCAATCAAACCAACGGCCAGCAAGGATTCCGTCATGTTCAAACCAAATGATCCGGTACCGGTTTTTACGCTGGCAATTCCTTTGATATAAGTAACTGCCTCGCTCAGTCCAGGTGCACGGAAGAAAATCCAGAGCAGGGTCACCAGCAGGAAATTGATCCCTACAAAAACATAACGGCTTAGGAATTTGTGCATGCCATCTTCTTTCCTGCCGGGCAGAAAAGCCGTGAGCACGCCATGCATGCCACCCCAAATCACGAAGGTCCAGTTGGCGCCATGCCATAACCCGCTCAGCAGGAAAACGATCATCACATTCAGTTTTCGGCGCGCCTCTCCCAGCCTGTTACCTCCCAACGGTATATACACATAATCCCTGAACCAGGTGGAGAGTGAGATATGCCAGCGGCTCCAGAACTGCTGGATATTACCGGCGCGGTATGGTTCTTTGAAGTTCTCCATCAGGCGGATACCCATCACTTTCGCAGCTCCGATCCCGATATCAGAATATCCTGAAAAATCGCAGTAGATCTGAAAAGAATAAAATACAGCGGCCACGGCCAGCTGGGCAGACGATTGTGTATCTGTATGTCCGAATGCATGGTCCACGGCTATCGCCAGTCTGTCTGCTATCACCACTTTCTTGAACATGCCCCAGAGCATCCTGCTCAATCCTTCTTTTACATTGTTCCAGTTGTACGTATGATATTCATGCAGCTGTGGCAATACATTCTGCGGCCGCTCGATAGGCCCGGCTACCAGCTGCGGATAGAACATCACATATAATGCATAGGTGATGAAATTCCTTTCCGGTGGCTGATTGCCACGGTACACTTCAATGATATAACTCATTGCCTGAAAAGTGTGAAAGCTCAGTCCGATAGGCAGCAGTATGTCCAGCACCGGCATATGCCTGTCCGGGAAAGCCAGTTGCAGCAAAGGTTCCAGGTTACCGAATATAAAATTGAAATATTTGTAAAAAACCAGGATGCCCACATTGGCCACGATGCTGACCAGCATCCAGTTCCTCCTGGCTTTGCCATTGCTCTTAGCAATCTGAAGTCCGGCAAAATAATCTATCACAATTGTGGCACCCAGTATCAGGATATACTTCGGTACAAAAGCCATGTAGAAATAACAACTTGCCAGCAACAATAACCAGGTCCTGCCTTTCTGATTGGGTAACTGATAATAGGCCAGGGTAATCACCAGGAAAAAGATAAGGAATTGAAGCGAGTTGAATAACATCGGTCAGCTTTGGGTCGGCAAAAATATATTTTTAATAGTATCCACGCATCCTTTCCCGTAGTTCTACGCAGCTCCCGGAATTTAAATCTTGGTAGCTTGCTACTGCATTGATCAACTATTGACTATTAAACCTGGTCTATTTTCATCCTAACGGAATTCACCGTATGCGGTTTGTTACAGGTGGGGATCTTAATACCGCATACTGGTGGAGTTTTTCGGTAACAAACCTTGAATTACTGATCCGCCGGTGGTTAAGAGCGGAACATGATTCAAGGTTTTGTTTTTGTATTTTAGCGCTATTATCAGCACCGAAACTCATTCATGACCACAACATTTTCCGCCAGATACAAGCATAGTCCGGTTTCCATTATCCTGTCACCGGTCACACTCACCATCAGATACCAGGATGAACACAGCCAACAACAGGATATCCACTGGTTGGGAAGCGATTTACAACAACTGGAGACAACACCCGCAGGTTTTACGTTGCATTACCGTTCCGCCGCAGGAGAAGCGGACACCCTACAATTTACAGATCCGGCGCTGGAGCAGGCCATCAGAAAGACTTTCAGGCACCAGAAATTTGCCGGCAATGCACCGGCCCGCGCCTTCAATTCCATCCTCAGCAAGATGGTACTGATCGCAGGCATCATCTGCGGGGTTTTCTTCATCTGTTATTACTGGGTAGCTCCCTGGCTGGGCCGCAGGGTAGCCGCCTCCTTCTCCAAAGAAACCGAGATCAGCATCGGGGAACAGATGTACAACGGTACTATCAGCACCTACCAGATTGATTCCGCTAAAACAAAACTGCTGAACCAGTTCTACCAGGCTTTACATTTCCAGACAGGTTATCCTATCCAGATCACCGTGGTGAAGAGCCCGGAAGTGAACGCCTTTGCCGTTCCCGGAGGACATATTGTAGTGTACGATGCCATCCTGGATAATATGAAAACACCCGAGGAACTGGCCGCGCTCCTTGGTCATGAGGCCTCGCATATTTCACAGCGGCATACCCTCTTTAATATTTCCAGCAGCCTGGCCAGGCAGATGTTCATTTCACTGATCATCGGCAATGAATCCGGAATCACATCCGTACTGGTATCCAATGCCGCCAATCTGAAAGAACTTTCCTATTCCAGGGAACTGGAAACCGATGCAGACAATCAGGGCATGAAACTCATGTACGAGAATAAAGTGGATACTGAAGGCATGGTCAGACTGATGGACTTACTGAACCAGGCCACAGAAGGGCATGGACAGGCAGTGAACTTTTTAAGCACCCATCCTGTTTTTGAAAAGCGGGTAGCCAATGTGAAAGAGCAGCTGAAGAAGTATCCATCTTCTCCAACTGCTCTTCCGGGTTTGCAGGAAATTTTTCATGCGCTCTACGAGAGCTATTAAAAACACTGATCAGTTTTTCACCAGTGACAGGATCACATTTACTTTATTTCTGTTATCCGTCAGCCTCAGGATATAAAAGCCTTGCGCCAACGATGAAATATTTATCAGGTCTCCATTCCTGACCTGCTTTTTGGTGAGCACCAGTCTTCCCCTGCTATCGTGTACAGACAGGTTCAGTTGCTGTACGCCGAAGATCTGGAACCTTACCCTGAATGCATCCCTGGCAGGATTGGGATAGATCACCGCGAGTGTATTCACGCCATCCAGGTCATCAATTCCGGTGACAACCGGTGCTTTGTATTCAAAGAGATCGGACTTCGGTCCTTCACAATCATTCAGGGTAGCTCTCACAGCATAGAAACCATCCACGGCCGGTTTGAACCGGCGCCTGTTCT
Organism: Pseudobacter sp.; assembly: GCF_051955275.1. Taxonomy (NCBI): domain Bacteria; kingdom Pseudomonadati; phylum Bacteroidota; class Chitinophagia; order Chitinophagales; family Chitinophagaceae; genus Pseudobacter; species Pseudobacter sp. Next base: position 12,153 of record NZ_JBQCGW010000250.1, read on the forward strand.
CCCCGGGAACGGCATTACCATTTGCGTAGAACCATTGATTGCCATCCTCTGCACTGCTCACCAGAAATCCCTGCTCATCTTTTGTAACGGCTGGCTTTTGCGGAACAGGCTTTACAGAGATCATCACGGTATCATAGGCCATGCATCCTGCAGGTGTTTTCACAGCAAGGAAATACTCGGTATCAGAAGCAGGATAAATATAAGGCGAGGCCTGGGTACTACTGAAACCCGCAGGCCTGGAAGTCCAGGTATAAGTATCACCGGAAACCTTTACGCCCACAGAATCCAGCGCATGCTCGCAAACGGTCTTGTCTGCACCTGCATCCGCCGTTACCGGTAATACTGATACCATCACCGTATCTCTTGCGATCTCTCCTGATGCACTACGGACGCTCAGATAGTAGTTTGAGCTTCGGACAGGCTTTACCGTTAAACCGGCCGACTGTGACGAGAATCCATCATCGGAGCTCCAGACCGGTGCGAGCCCTGCAGCTACAGTGGCTAGCAAACTGGCTTCAGTTCCCTGGCAGATCGTGGTGTCCTTTCCAGCGAAGGGCTTGCCCGGCAGGGTTGCTATGGTACAGGCCACAGGGTCCAGTCTGGCATAGAAGCCATCATGGCCACGGGTGATAATGGGAATACCGAATATCCCATAATTACCGCTTCCTCCATTCCACTGATCGATGTTTCCTCCGAGGTAGAGATTATGTGCTGCATCGGAAAACAGTCTTGATACAACAACATGCCCTCCATCATTCTTACCACTCGTTTGCAACTTCTGCATTGCTCCATCGGAATTATACCTGGCGAGAAAAAATTCATTCTCATAGATCCTCAAAGGAACATCTCCTCCGGCACTTGTGAGAATAAAATCACTCACCTGTTCTCCGTTCTGACTGATGCCTCCTGCCACATAAATATCATTGCCATCCACATGCAAAACATTTCCCTGCCCATAATAAGCATACTTGCTTCCTTGCGTCCAGATTGTTTTTCCTTCAGGGCTCATTTTAGCCAGCATGAATCCGCCGTAGGAGAAATTATGAGTTGTATTGTCTGCATGGGTGATGGTACCGGTACCTTTTGTTGTTGATCCGGTAGCATACAGGTTGCCGGCAGCATCCAGGCCCAGGGAGTAAATACCGGAATGGGTTCCGCTCCAGCGGGTATTCCATACAAACCTGCCCTGTTTGTTGATCTTAATGATATAGCTTAAAGAACTGCCCGTAGCACCATAGAATTTATAACTGGTACCGGCAGCATCCCAGAGCTCTACAGCATATTCATAATAACCAGATAAATAGGAATTACCTGCATCATCGATCACCAGGTCGGAAAAAGCACGGCGATGATTATTGGACTCATTATGCGCCGTTACGCTCCATTTGTATTTGCCATCGAGACCGATACTTACTACAAAATTGTTCATGTTTTCATTCTCATACCCGCTGTTGCGGTAAGACATGATGGGAGTTACATTGCCATTTTCATAGTAAGACATATTGGCGATGCAAGTGCCAATAACGATCAGCTGATCATCTTTCAGCCGCATTTTTACAATATTACCGCCCGCAACAGGGTAGCCCTGATATCTGGGAGAAGGATCTATCAGCAACGTATGCCAGAGATATTTACCCTGCGGATCAAGTTTCATGATGAAACCACCCCATTTGCTGTATCCCGGATGGGTAGTGGCGCTATTCGGCACCATTGTCATGGAGTCTCCGTTATTGAAATAATAATAAGACCCTGCCCATGAATATCCGGCTACAAAAATGTTACCGTCCTTATCCGTAATGGACGAGTTGATATATCCACCAGGGATATGGTGTACCCATTTCAATACACCATCCACCGTGTACCTGGCAAGGGTTCCCACTGTTTCTTTCAAGGTAACGCCGTTTCCATAGCGGCTTTTCAAGGTTGGATTGGTACCCCAGCCGCAAACAAGGAAACCATTGTTCTTATCCGGCGACATGTCTACCACAGTACCGGTGACCTCATAACTATCGTCATCCGGTGTATTGTTCGCATAACAGTTATCGTCAGTGGCAGGCTTGTTATATACAAATACCGTATTACCTCCGATAGTGTCTTTGCAGCCATAATCGCTTTCACTGATGAGCTGGAAAGTTTTTTGTCCTGCCGCGGCATAACTCACTCCATTTACAACAGGCAGGCCGGATGTACTGATACTGGCGTCTTCATTGAATGTCCATCTGAATGTAGTGGCATCGATGGAATAATTTGAAAAGCTTACCTGTTCGTTGGGCAATACATTCACTTTATCTGCCGCAAAAACTGAGCGGGTATGTTCAACAACAATATGCAATGGCGTTTGAAACTGTCTGGTGATATAACCGGTACTATTGTAAGTCCGGGTTGCCCAGAGTGTATAATAACCACTTACTGCAATTTCCCGGGTAGTCAGTTGCAGTCCGCCTCCATTGCCTTTGGCAGCACCAAAAGATACATTGTCTGCATTCTTCAGCTCATATACAACATCAGGTTCTGACTGAGCGATCAGGATCACAGCTTTCTCCGATTTGCACAGCATGGTATCCACTACAGAAACAGGCATATTCAATTTCGGTTCTTCCAGGAAAACGAAGCCTGGCCTGGAGCCGGATGCAGTGGCGCTCGATACCCTGACCTCGCCACTGGCGCCATTGCCCACATACGCGAAGATCTCGGTATCGCTGCGGTGTTGAAACCATGCAGGTACGCCACCGAAAGTAACACTGGTTATACTGTAAAAATCTTTTCCCTTGATAACCACACCGGCATCTTTGTAACCAACTTCAGGTGAAAATGAAGTGATCTGGATAGGCGCACTGAAATCGATGGTCTTGTCCAGCGTGTCTGAATCCGTACCGTTGCTGACTATAAGCCTGATAACATCGCGGGAAACAGAAGATTCATGTTGATAAGAGAAATTGTAACCGGTACTGATCTCAATTCCATTTTTGAACCACCTGTATGTATAACCTGATTTTGAATGATTCTGTAAATCCACTTTCTGGTTGGCAATGAAGTTGGTGGTATCGATCCTGAAGACCGCTTTTGGCAGCGTGGGCTCCCCTGCATTGCTGGTTTTCAGCAGGTATTCCCTGTTACCACCCGCCCAGGCGGTACTGGCATCCAGAAACCAGATCCTTTCCATGCCATAGTTGAGGTATTGATATGGTTTATCTTTTTTGCATTTTTCCCAGATCCTGCCTCCATCCGATGTCTTTAATACGTCGAAGGCTCCCGATGCAATGTAGCCGGTTGACTCACCCGTATACCAGATATCGTTGGCATATACAGGTACCAGTTCAGGGTCATTCACTTTCGTCCAGGAACTGGCTCCATCAATGGTTTTGAATAACTGAAAGGTTGCCTGGTCCGTACAGTAACCAGTAGTGGCATTTAAAAAGAATACGTTATTGAAGTTCTTGTAACTGTTGCCCGTAACCGGTGTCACCGAGCTCCACGAAGCACCGCCATTAGTGGATTTGTACACTTTTTCACCACCGGAAACATACAGGCTGGAAGCGGAAGGAGCACTGATCCTGCGCAAGGATTCCACGGGAGCATTCAATACCGCTGCCCAGGTTTGACCGCCATTGGTGGTTTTGAGCACCTGTTCATGATGTACGGCATAACCTGTCTGGCCACCTCCCGGGAATTTCATATCCGTAATGCCATCACTGAACCTGGGAGCATTCAGGTTGATATTGCGGTGAAATACCAGCAGCCAGGACTGACCACCATCGGATGAATAGAGAATAGAAGGTTCAAAACTGAAATCGCCATACACCAACAGTGAGGTGGCGGAAAAAGCAACCACACCTTTTGCAGCAAATCCAAAAGTCAGTCCAACGGAATAGCCGTTGAAATTGGTATTAGCATAACTGACCGATCGTTTTACAAATGTTTTCCCTCCGTCTTCCGTGTATCCGATGAATTTGGAAAAGGCAACAAAGCCGGTAGTGCTGTTCAGAAACGACATGCCGGTTACCGGATTGTATTCATCCGTTCCCTGGTACATTTCTGAGAACTGTGCATTGGCTGATTGAAATACCGACAGGAGAAGAATAATAAGGATAAGCAGGGTTTGCTTGAATAACTTAAACATATAGGGGGTAATTCTGGCATAAATCTACAGAAAATCCGGAGTTAAAACCCGGGCTGCTCCCCTACCCGGCTGCATCAGCTGATTATTCATTATTTTCGATCTTAATCCATAATCTCTGTTTCAACATTTATGACGCCCATTTACATCCTCATCGGCATTGCAGCAGTTTGTATTTTCATCTGGAACTGGAAACCGAAGGCCAGGCCACCGGTAGCCCTCTCCAAAGATGATGTTGATATCCTCAGCCAGCATGTCCGTTTCTACCAAAGGCTTGATGAGACCGCACAGCAACGCTTCCGCGAAAAAGTTGGAGCATTCCTGGCCAATGTGAGGATCGAAGGCGTGGGCGCCACTATCGATGAACGCGACAGGATCTATGTGGCCAGCAGTGCCGTGATTCCCATTTTCGGGTTTCCTGACTGGGAGTACCGCAACCTCACGGATGTGCTGATCTATCCCGATACCTTCAACCAGGAATTCAAATTTGAAGGCGCGGACCGCGCCATCCTGGGCATGGTGGGCAGTGGTTATATGAATGGAAAGATGATCCTCTCCCAGCATGCGCTGAGACAGGGCTTTGAAGTTACCAGCGACAAGAACAATACCGCCATACACGAGTTCGTTCACCTGCTCGATAAATCGGATGGGGCCGTAGACGGTATTCCCGAAAACCTGATCGCGCATCAGTACGCCATTCCCTGGATGCACCTGATGCAACAGCAGATAGAAGAGATCAGGAAGAACCGTTCCGATATCAATCCTTACGGGGCATCGGATAAGAGTGAATTCTTTGCCGTGATCTCGGAATATTTCTTCGAGAGGCCCGACCTGCTGAAAGAAAAACATCCCCAGCTGTACGAGTACCTCGAACTGATCTTTAAACAGGATCCTGCTACGAACTGAAGATCTCGCTTACATGTTTCTTGATATTGTCCGCAATCTTTTGCGTGGGCAGGTCATTCTCATCGCTGCCGAAAGGATCTTCGATCTCTTCTGCAATCATTTCAAGACTGGCCAGTACATAGAAGATAAAGGCGGTTACCGGTATGGCAATATAACCCAGGCTGAACACGAAGCTCACCGGCAATGTCATTACGTAGAAGAAAATGAATTTCTTGAGGAAGACGCTATAAGAAAATGGAATAGGCGTGTTCTTGATGCGTTCGCAGGCGCCGCATACATCGGTGAAAGCCTGCAGCTCTGCATTGATAACGATCAGTTGATCTCCCTTGATCCTTCCCTGCTCATACAAACGCGTTACGCGCTTGTACATCAGTGAAGCGATCTGATTGGGCATATGCTTGTTGTTATCCAGGTGTGCCCATTCCGGATGCTCGGCCGTATCCAGCGCCAGTCTGGTCTGCTCTGTCTGCAGGTGACGGCTCAGCACAGCAGCATACATAGGGATCACGCGGCGGAAGAATTTCTTATCCTCATCCTCTGCGGCCCCCAGGATAGCGTTAAGTTTGATGGCCAGGTTGCGGCTGTTGTTCACCAGCGAGCCCCAGAGCTTTCTCCCTTCCCACCAGCGGTCGTATGCCGTATTTGTGCGGAACACCAGCAACATGGAAATCACAAAGCTCAGGAGATTATTCATCATGGAAATATTCTTCAGGTGGTTGTTCTCGCTCAAACGTAACCACTCCAGTTCCATCACGGCGATGATGGCGCTGTAAGCGCTGATGCCGATGATCAGCGGGAATAATTTTCTCAGTGTGTCCGCCTTATGAAAACGGAATACGAAAGTGAACCAGTCTTTAGGATTGTAAGCGATCATAGCTGCAAAAATAATACTCAGTAATTACCGGTCAAGCGATTCTGTTTTTACCTGCTCCCAGGTATAAGATTCCGCATAGTACCGGGGGTGGATAGGTTTCTTTTTATGATTGGCCCACACTTTCAGAAAGCAGGCCCCGTAATAAAAAATAAAGGCGCAATAAAAGATGAACAGCAGCATCAGCACAAAGGAAGTGGAAGTGCCATATACCGTGCTCATATTGGAATAAGACAATAAGAATTTCAACAGGAATTTACCCAGTGTAAACAGCAGTGCTGTAAAGAAAGCCCCGCCCATGGTTACTTTCCAGGTGGTTTTACCATCAGGAAGATAGCGGAACAGGATCGAGAACCATCCCGTTACCACAAAGAGCGAGATCAGCTGGCTGGTGATGGCCCAGATCACGGATTCTTCCCCGGGCAGTGCGGTACCCAGTTGTTGACGAAGCAGGGACACGCCGCCTTCCACCGTTAAAGTGGCCAGGAAGAACAGGCCTGCAAACAATATCACCACAAAGGATATGCCTCTCTGTTTCATCTGCCGCACAAAGGCCCTTCCCTTTGCCTGCCGCACGCGCCAGAGCTGATTCACGGAGTCTTTGATAACTTTGAAGAGCGTGGTGCTCACAAATAACAAAAAGATAAAACCACCCGTGGCAATGTACCAGGTGGAAGCAAGGGTGCGTACATTGCGGAGGGTCTCCCGCACTTCCATGGCGGAATTGGGGCCGATGACCCCTGCCAGCGCCTCCACCAGGTTACGGCCAATGAAACGCGGATTGATCACCAGTCCGAATACCTGTATGAGAATGATGAGAATGGCAGGAAGGGCAAACGTAGCAAAGAATGCGGTGGCCGCAGCCATACGCAGGGGATCGTTCTGTTTGAACTCCCTGAATGCCAACCTGAGTAATTGCAGAACAGTGACCGGTTTCGGTACTCTCATTATACACCTGTTTTTTCTTCTGCTGCGGCGGGCAGGGTTGCAGTCTGAAGATAGTGAAAATTAACGCGGAAATTTTGATATTTGCTGTATGACATCAATAACCCGTGTCCTCGGATTGGGCATTGCCCTCATTTTCTTTTTGTCCTGCGGCAGCAGCAAAAAAAGTACCACTGTCACCAGTACCCTTACACCGCCTCCGGCGCGCAGTTTACCTGCCCTGCCACAGTCGTACATAAATATCCCCGTAAAAATATACATGAAACCGTTACTGTCGGTAATGGAATCGTCCACCGCCAAAGAATTCACCAACGACAAATGGCCCAACTACACACAGAGCAGTTGTGATTTCCGTTACAAATACCGCTTCATCCGGTCGCCCTTTGTATTCAACGTAGTGAACAATAAAGTGACCATCGCTTTCCGCGGCGATTACCAGATCGCCGGAAGCCGCGCCCTCTGTGCATTTGACAAGCAGGTATCTCCCTGGGTGAATGGAAGCTGCGGCTTCAACGGGGAACCGCTCCGCCGCGTGGACATTGCCATCGGATCCCAACTCACCCTCATGCCCAACCACTCCGTGAACACGGTCACGCACCTGGAAAAATTACAGCCGCTGGATAAATGTGAGGTCACCATCATGAACAATGATATGACCAAAGATGTGCTCGACAGTGTGAAAGCCAGTATCGAGACCTACTGCACCACTTTCGATAAATTTGTACAGGACCTCAACAACAATGTACTGCTGGCCAACTGGCGCAAAGGCGGCAGCCGCGTGATGCCCATCAGCAAATACGGCTTCCTCAACCTGAACCTGTCTGCACTGGGTGTGAGCCGTTTCAATGTGCAGAAAGACACCCTCTATTTTTCGATGGGCTTCAGCGGTTTTCCCCGCTTCAATTCAGACAGTAATAAACTGGTTACACATGCTGCCCTGCCACCCGTTTCCAATGCAGACCGCATCGGTAATATCAGCACCTGGCTGGATGCCGTATACGAATACAAATTCTTCAACAAGCTGCTCAACGACAGCTTGCGCAATAAGCCCTTCGAAATCGACGGTCGCACTTTTGTGATCAAAGACGTGAATATCAGCGGCACTTATGAAGGAAAGATAAAAGTTGACCTCTCCTTCAGCGGAAACCGCACCGGAGTGATCAGTCTTACCGGCACTCCTACCCTCGACACGGCCAGGCAGGTACTGTCCATGCCCGATATCAAAGTAGGCCTGGATACCAAAGACCTGATGGTGAACCTGGCCAAAGGCCTCATCAAAAAGAAGATCATGAAGGAACTGGCCGGGCAGAGCGTGCTGGACCTCCAGGCCCTGATACAAAAGAACAGGACCCTGATCGAGGCCCGCCTGAATCAGCAGGTGACCAGCTGGATGAGCACCAGCGGTTCGATCCAGGAAATAAAACTGCTGGGCATCCTTCCACAGGAGAAACATATTCAGATTCAGGCGTTTATCCGCGCCAGCATCAGCCTTACAGGCAGGCCGCCGGCCAACCTGGTTAGTTTACAATAAGCGAGGCAACCTGTCCACCCCCTTTTACGTAACAGACTTGTATAAGAAAATTCGTAATTTATACAGGGGGTGACCCCTTGTTTATTCTCATTGCAAACCAAACCATTCTTGCATACAGATAACCCAAAGGTGGCCGCACTGATCAAGGGCTGTTTGGCTAATGACCGTAACAGCCAGAAGGAATTGTATTACCTGCTCCGTGGCTTTGCAATGAAGATCTGTTACCGCTACACCAATGCAACGGAAGAATCAGAGGAGATCATGAATGAAGGGTTCGTAAAACTTTTCAAGAACATACATCAGTTTGATCAGCACCGGCAGGACGATATGCTCCTGAGCATGAAGGGCTGGTTCAAGCGTATCCTGGTAAACACCTGCATAGATCATTACCGTAAGAACCATGCAGCCGTGAACGGGCATGTGCTTACACATGAATCTGAATCCATCCCTGACAAGGGTGAAACAGGCATCGATATGCTCAGCTACAAAGAGATCATCGAAGCCGTAAAATCATTGTCGCCCGGGTACAGAACAGTATTCAATCTCTTCGTGATAGAAGGGATGAGCCACGAAGAGATCAGTCATCAGTTGGGCATCTCAGTGGGCGCTTCAAAATCCAATCTCTCCAAAGCGAGAGACAACCTAAGAAAACTATTAGTGAACAAAAATCATTTTAATATTTATGCCTCTCCACAATGATAATGAGCTTGACCGTCTGAGCCGGGAAGCGGCAGACCAGTTCGATGCGGAATTGCCGGCATCGGGTTGGGATGCGTTGGAACGCAGGCTGGACGAAGAATTGCCGCAAGAGCGCCGGAAGCGGCGTCTGCTGCTCTGGTGGTGGCTGCCGGGCCTGCTGCTGCTCGGAGGCGCATTGTGGGGAGTGATGAAATGGAACGAACCTGTAAAGACCAATGCAGAAAAAATTCCCGTCATAACTGAAACCAATAAACGCAATCCGATAATAAACACAGATAGCAAATCTGAAAGTACACCGCAGGAAGCGGCAGCAGCTACTGAAACAACAAAGTCAGAGGGTGACCAGAGGCCCCATTCTTCCGGCAGAACTTCGGTTGACAATGGTCAAATAATAAATAACAGTCATTTATCCGTTGTAGCTTCCGTAAAGAGAAAGCCTGTCAGCCAGAGGAGCAAGACTACCCAAACACCTGAATCACAAGCTGCGCAAGGCCTTCAACAGACAAACAACAATGCGGACAACCCAACTAAAACTGCGGTTGATCCGTATATAACTTCAACACAGGACAAGCAGTTACCAGGAACAGTGACCCACGATTCTCCGGAACAAAAAAGCAGAATTTCTGACTCCCCTGCCATTCTGGTTAATCGTTCAACCCCGAAGGCCAGCATCACTGATCCGTCTGCTGCAACTGTTTTGGATTCAACCCGAATAACAGCCAATAAAAAACCCCTGACCCCTTCTTCTTCAAGAAGGAATACATTTTACGCCACCGTACTCGCTGGCGCGGATTTCAGTAATGTGAAATTCAGCAGCGCCGGCAGAACGGGCTTCAATGCCGGTATACTGGCAGGCTACTACATTACAGACAAACTGAGCATCAATTCCGGGATCGTATACAATGCCAAGAATTATAAAGCACGCGGCAAAGACTTCACTCCCAAAGGAGCCATGGTGTACTATGATATCGATAAGATCGAAGGCGGCTGTAATATGCTGGATATCCCGCTCAATGTCCGCTACGACCTGGGCATCAAAACCCGCTCCCGTTTCTTCATCAGCGCAGGCGTCAGCAGCTACCTGATGAAAAAAGAAGATTACGAATACTATTATTACTATAATGGAAATCCCGGCAGCCGTAACTGGTCTACCAACGAAAACTCCAACTATCTCTTCTCCATCCTGAATTTTTCAGGAGGCATGGAGCAGCAGCTGGGCAGCCGCCTGCATTTCATGGCAGAGCCTTACCTGAAGCTCCCTCTTAAAGGAGTGGGCACGGGAAATATCCAGCTGAACAGCTTCGGTATTAATCTCGGACTGAAATATCAGTTCGGGAAAAAAGGAAAATAATTATTTCGCATCGAACCACAGGGGCTTGTCGTCATCCCAGGACCCGTTGTAATTAATGAAGAGCTCCTCTCCGGCAGCAATGGGCCGCACTGTTCTTATGGAAATAGTGCTGGCTTCATAATCCATTTCGTATTCACAGTTGGATGTATAGGAATGATTGTACACAGGTGCATAACCGAGCGCCATGATCACCTCTCCTTTATCTCCCCATTCAAAGATATAATCGTGCAGCAGGGTCTTATCCAGATGAATCCTGTCTTCCGCACTCATCACTACTACCGGCGCCACTTCTATGATGATATCTTCATCAAGTGGCTCAGAAGTGTATACACCTCTCCCCATTTCACTGGTTGTTGCTATGAATAAACACGGTAGGATCATCCCACCGAAAATACATTTTATTGATCATACAGATTTGTTATTCCCTAAATTTGAGGCATGAGTACGGAGGTAGATATCGACGACCTGAAAGAACAGTTCCTGGAGCTGGCCCGGCAGGACGATGTACTTAAAGTACGGGAACTGCTGAATCATCAGAACATCAGTGATGTGGCAGAGCTCATCAGTGAAGTACCCGAATACGAAAGCCAGATCATCGGCAATATGAGTATTCACCGGGCTGCCAGTGTATTCAAGATCCTCGACCTGGGTGATCAGAAAACCATCATCAGGGAACTCCCTCCCTCCAAAACCGCCGAGCTGCTCAATGAGCTCCCCGCGGATGACCGTACAGACTTCTTTGAAGAACTGCCCGGCAAAGTGGTGAAGGAACTGGTAAAGCTCCTCAACCCGGAAGAACGCAAGATCACCCTTTCACTGCTAGGCTATCCCGAAGGAAGCGTAGGCCGTCTGATGACGCCGGATTATATTTCCGTTCAGGTAGACTGGACCTGCCAGGAGATCCTAAATCTAATCCGCGAAGAAGGCAAGGACAGCGAAACCATCGATGTGATCTACATTGTGAACGATACCGGTGAGTTTGTGGATGACGTCCGTATCCGCGAGATCATCCTGGCCAGTCCTGATAAAGAAGTGGGCGATATCATCGATTACCGCTATATCACCCTCAATGCAAATGACGACCAGGAAGTAGCCAACCAGATCTTCAAAATGAATAACCGCGTGGCCCTGCCCGTGGTGGATGATAAGAATGTCCTGCTCGGCATCGTTACCATCGATGACGTGCTCTGGGTAGCCAATGAGGAATTCAGTGAGGATATGCAGAAAATGGGGGGTACCGAAGCCCTGGATGAGCCTTACCTGGAAATGCCCCTGGTAAGACTATTCAAAAAAAGGATCGTGTGGCTGGTAGTGCTCTTCCTGGGAGAGATGCTCACCGCCACCGTGATGAAATACTTCGAAGACGAGATCGCAAAAGCCGTAGTGCTGGCCCTCTTCATACCCCTCATCATTTCCAGTGGAGGTAATAGCGGATCACAGGCATCCACCCTCATCATACAGGCCATGGCCATGGGTGAGATCACGGTAGCGGAATGGTGGAGGGTATTGAAAAGAGAGATCCTTTCCGGCCTCATGCTGGGCGCCGTACTGGGCCTCATCGGCTTCTTCCGCGTGGTATTCTGGAATTCCATGTTCCATACATATGGCGATAACGGCACGGAGATCGGCCTCACCGTTGGCTTCTCCCTCCTGGGCGTTGTGCTCTGGGGTACCATCACAGGGTCCATGCTGCCCCTGCTCCTGAAAAGACTGGGAGCTGACCCCGCCACTTCCTCTGCTCCTTTTGTAGCTACGCTGGTGGATGTGACCGGACTGGTCATATATTTTTCCATGGCCTATATGCTCTTAAGTGGTATTTTGTTGTAGCAAACCAATTTACTATTAAATGAGAAAACATTCCTATGCTTTCCTGTTGTTGCTGACTGCTGCAACAGCAAAGGCGCAATCACCCCTTACCCCACTGACGGTGGAAAAGATCATGCGTGATCCCAAATGGATCGGCAGCTCTCCCTCCGCATTACAATGGTCGGCTGATGCAAAAAACCTGCAGTTCAGATGGAATCCCGTAAACGCCGCCAGCGATTCCACCTACCATATCAGCACCAACAATTTCAAACCACAAAAACTCAGCTGGTCAGACAGCAAGGGCCAGCCCGATAACAACAACGTACAGTACAATTCCAAATACACTGCTTACGTATATACGAACCGTGGAGATGTATATCTTACGGATCTCAAAACAGGCATCACCAGGCGCGTGACTGAAACCGTGGACATTGAAAGCGCACCGGCATTCGGTTTCAATGATACCAGGATCGTATTTTCCAGGGCCACCAATCTTTATTCCTGGGATATCGCCACCGGCGCCATCGCACAGCTTACCAATTTCCAGCAGGGTGTTGCTCCCAAAGCCGGAGCTAAAGGCCCGGAAAAGTCAATACAGGAAAAATGGCTCACAGAGGAATCGCTCGCCAATTCCGAGATCCTGCGCCAGCGCAGGGAAAAGAAAGAAGAGACCGATTCCATGCTCAAAACTTATCCCAGATACAAATCATTACGCACACTTTATACGGAAGACAAATCCGCCGGAGGCGTACAGATAAGTGCTGACGGACGTTTCATCGCTTACAGATTATTCAAATCAAACAACTCCGGCAAGAATACCATCATTCCCAACTACGTTACCGAGAGTGGCTTTACAGAAGATATTCCCGGCAGAACCAAGGTAGGCACACCATCCGGCAGCAGCGAGCTCTTCCTGTTCGACAGCCAGGCCGATACTGTTTTCGTGATCAAGACGGATAGCCTTCCCGGCATCAAAGACCTGCCTGATTATCTGAAAGACTATCCCGCAGCTTTCGCCAAAAGAAGCAAGGACCCCGCTATACGCGCCGTGAACTTCACCAATACCAGCTGGAGCCCCAACAGCCGGTATGCAGTGGTTGACCTGAGAGCTCAGGATAATAAAGACAGGTGGCTGATCCTGCTCGATGGCGCTACAGGAAAGATCACACCACTGGACAGGCAACGCGATGAAGCCTGGATCGCAGGCCCCGGCATTTCCGGTTTTGGCGGCAGCAATATCGGCTGGGTTGATGCCAGTACCATCTGGTTCCAGTCGGAGGCAAGCGGTTACTCCCATCTTTATACCATCAATGTAAATACGAAAGAGAAAAAGGCCCTCACCAGCGGCAACTATGAAGTACAGGATACCAGGCTGAGCCGCGATAAGAAGTTTTTCTACATCACCACCAACCAGGTGCACCCGGGCGAGCAGCATTATTATCGGTTACCCGTAACCGGTGGAAAGGCGGAGCAACTCACCAGTCTTCCAGGTTCCAACCAGGTGAGCCTTTCGCCCGATGAGAAATGGCTGGCATATCTCTACTCCTACAGCAATAAACCCTGGGAACTGTATATCCAGGAGAACAAGACCGGTGCAAAGCCGCAACAGGTCACCAACCTGGCGCAATCCCCCGAGTTTGCCTCCTACCAGTGGCGTGATCCGGAAGTGATCACCTTTGAAGCCCGTGATGGCGCCAATGTACATGCCAGGCTCTACCGCCCCGCCACCCCACATGCCTCCAAACCTGCCGTGATCTTTGTGCACGGGGCAGGCTACCTGCAGAATGCCCACAAATGGTGGAGCAGCTACTTCAGGGAATACATGTTCCACAACCTGCTTGCAGATAATGGCTATACCGTGCTGGATATCGATTATCGCGGAAGCGCCGGTTATGGGCGCAACTGGCGCACGGGCATTTACCGCTACATGGGAGGAAAAGACCTCAGCGATCAGGTGGATGGTGCTAAACTGCTGGTGGAAAAATATGGCGTGAATGCTTCCAATATCGGGATCTATGGCGGTTCCTACGGAGGTTTCATCACCCTGATGGCGCTGTTCACGGAACCCGGTGTATTCAATGCAGGGGCTGCCCTCCGCTCGGTTACCGACTGGGCCCATTACAATCATGGCTATACGTCCAATATCCTCAATGAGCCATTCACAGACAGCATCGCCTACCAGCGCAGCTCCCCCATCAATTTCGCGGCAGGCCTGAAAGACAACCTGCTCATGTGCCATGGTATGGTGGACGTGAATGTGCATTACCAGGATATCGTAAGGCTGTCGCAAAAACTGATTGAACTGGGAAAAGACAACTGGGAACTGGCCGTTTACCCCGTGGAAGACCATGGTTTTGTTGAACCCAGCAGCTGGACCGACGAATACAAACGGATCTTCCGCCTCTTTGAGCGCCATCTTAAAAAATAATTTAAGAAAGACTTCCGGCACAATTTTTCAATAAATTGCGCAATCGTTTGTTCTAGGAAAATACCAAAAGGTCAAAACAGGACCCTTCCCGTATTTCATACACGTGGAACGATCCTGTTATGACCTTTTTTATTCACCCTGGTTAACACCATTAACCATAAATTCTGTTACACATGTGCGGCATTGTTGCTTACGTTGGACCTAAGGAAGCTTACTCTGTTATTTTGAAAGGCCTCAAGCGCCTCGAATATCGCGGATACGACAGTTCAGGCGTTGCCCTGCTCAATGAAGAAGGTCTTAAAGTGTATAAAAAGAAAGGTAAAGTAGCTGAACTGGAAGACAGCCTCGTGGGCAAGGATGTGCACGCCCATATCGGCATCGGCCATACCCGTTGGGCCACCCATGGCGAACCCAGCGACCGCAACGCTCACCCCCACAGCTCAGAGAATGGGAAACTGGCCATGATCCACAACGGCATCATCGAGAACTACAGCCAGCTGAAAAATGAGCTCATTAAAAAAGGATACAATTTCATCAGCGATACCGATACCGAAGTACTGCTGAAATTCATAGAAGATATTCAGAAGAACAATACCTGCACCCTGGAGGAAGCAGTCCGTATCGCACTCAGGCGCGTAGTAGGCGCATACGTGATCGTGCTGGTAGACCAGGATAATCCGGATACCCTCATCGCCGCCCGCAAGGGAAGCCCGCTGGTGATCGGTATCGGAAAGGGAGAACATTTCCTGGCTTCCGACGCCTCCCCCATCATCGAGTATACCAAAGAAGTGGTGTATGTGAACGATTATGAGCTGGCCATCATCCGCCCCGATGAACTGATCCTGAAAAACCTCGGTAACGAAAAGATCACTCCCTTCATCACCAAACTGGATATGGAACTGGCCGCTATCGAAAAAGGCGGGTACGACCATTTCATGCTGAAAGAGATCTTTGAACAGCCGGACACCATCTTCGACTGTCTCCGAGGCAGGCTCGACGCCACCAACGGTTCCATCACCATGGCCGGTGTTCAGAACAATATAGACCAGATCAAGAATGCATCCCGCATCATCATCATTGCGTGCGGAACCAGCTGGCATGCGGCTTTGCTGGCAGAGTACATCTTTGAAGAGCTCTGCCGTATTCCCGTTGAAGTGGAATATGCTTCAGAGTTCCGCTACCGCAATCCCATCGTGCGCCCCGGTGACGTGATCATTGCCGTATCGCAGAGTGGTGAAACGGCAGACACCCTGGTGGCCATTGAGAAAGCCAAAGAGCAGGGAGCCCTGATCTTTGGTGTGGTGAACGTGGTTGGCTCCAGCATTGCACGTATCTCTAACGCCGGTGCCTATACGCACGCAGGCCCCGAGATTGGTGTGGCATCCACCAAGGCCTTCACGGCACAGCTGGTGGTGCTCTCCCTCATTGCCCTGAAAGTTGCTCATGCCACAGGCACTATCGATACCAAACGCTTCATTCACCTGCTGAATGAACTGCACGATATCCCAGAGAAAGTTAAAACCACGCTCCAGACCGCCGATGCCGTTAAGAAACTGGCAGAAAAATACAAGGACGCGAAAGACTTCCTCTACCTTGGCCGCGGATACAACTTCCCCATCGCACTGGAAGGAGCCCTCAAGCTCAAAGAGATCTCCTATATCCATGCCGAAGGTTATCCGGCAGCTGAGATGAAACATGGCCCTATCGCACTGGTGGACGAAACATTACCCGTGGTATTTGTAGCCACCAAAGATTCTTACCACGAGAAGATCGTGAGCAATATCCAGGAGATCAAAGCAAGAAAAGGAAAAGTGATTGCCATTGTAACCGAAGGAGACGATACCATCACTGCCATGGCAGATGATGTGATTGCCGTTCCGGAAGCCGATGAAATTGTAGCGCCGATCCTGAGCGTGATTCCGCTGCAGTTACTGGCTTATTATATCGGTATCGCCAAGGACCTGGACGTGGACAAACCACGTAACCTGGCCAAGAGCGTGACCGTGGAATAATTATCGAACACTTACTTTCCTGCATATGAATCAGATCCGGAAAAGCCCCATCAATACGCTGGGATATAATTTCATTCCAGCCAGCTTCCTCCCGAAAGGAAAGGATGAATATTACCTGCGTAACCAGCAATATAAGAATGGCTTGCAATACAGGCATCTCACAGCCCATGAAATTGAGATGCTGGTGCGCAACCGCAACACATCGGACAACTGGAACAATATCATGGTGTCCGACGCCTTCAATCCTGAACTGGTACAGGATTGCAAGTTCTATGGCCTCGTGCGCATCGGTAAACTTGAACCTTATTACCTGGAATTCCATAACCTGCGCAGGCCTGTCGGATTATACAACAGTACCATCATCAGCTGTGATTTCGGCGACAATGTGGTGGTGGACAACGTAAACTATATCTCACATTATATCACCGGTAATGAAGTGATCCTGGTGAACGTGAACGAGATCGATACCACCGATCACTCCAAGTTCGGCAACGGTATCCTCATGGAAGGCGAAGACGAGCCCATCCGCATCTGGATGGAGGTCTGCAATGAGAACGGCGAACGCAAGATCATGCCCTTCGATGGCATGCTGCCCGGCGATGCCTTTCTCTGGACCCGCTTCCGCGATGACAATACACTCCAGCAAAAGCTGAAAGAATTCACGCAGCAGCAATTCGATCTGAGAAGAGGGAAGTATGGCACCATCGGGGACCGCACCGTGATCAAGAACTGCCGCATCCTGAAGGATGTGAAGATCGGTACCGACGCGTATATCAAAGGAGCCAACAAGATCAAGAACGTAACCATCAATTCATCTGCCGATGCCAAAACACAGGTAGGCGAAGGATGTGAACTGGTGAACGGCATCATCGGTTACGGATGCCGCGCCTTCTACGGAGTAAAGGCGGTCCGTTTCATCCTGGCCCCGCACAGCCAGCTGAAATACGGCGCCAGGCTGATCAACTCTTACCTCGGTGAGAACAGCACCATCTCCTGCTGTGAGGTATTGAATTCCCTCATCTTTCCTTCACACGAGCAACACCATAATAACTCATTCCTCTGCGCAGCCTTGCTGCAGGGGCAAAGCAATATGGCGGCTGGCGCTACAGTAGGTTCCAATCACAACAGCAGAAGCCCGGATGGCGAGATCGTTGCCGGACGCGGGTTCTGGCCTGGCCTCTGCGTGAGCCTCAAGCATAATTCAAAATTCGCCACCTTCACTATACTCGCCAAAGGCGATTACCCGGTGGAACTGAATATCGGCATCCCCTTCGCGCTGGTGAGCAACGATCTGTCGAAAGACCGCCTCGTGATCATGCCTGCCTACTGGTTCATGCATAATATGTACGCCCTGGCGCGTAATGCCTGGAAGTATGCAGACCGCGATAAACGCATCAATAAGATCCAGCTGCTGGAATTCGATTACCTGGCGCCGGACTCCATCAATGAACTGGTGGAAGGGATAGCCATTCTGCAACAAGCTACCGGTAAGGCATACCTGAAGCAGAAAGGGACCAGACGGTTCAGCAATGAAGAAGCCATAGCAGAAGGCAAACGCCTGCTGGATGCCAGCGATCCGCTGGTGAACGATCTTGAAATACTGGCAGAAGGATTTGAGAACAGCGGCCGCCCGGTACAGATCATCAAAGTAACGAGAGCCTACCATATCTTTAAACAGCTGATCGGTTTCCATGCAGTGGAGCAACTGATCGCCAACAGTGGCAGACAGTTCAGGCAACTGGATGAAGCTATTGCCGGCATTCCTGCCAAACCACAGCTGAGTGCCTGGATGAATATCGGGGGGCAGTTGATTAAAAAAGATGCCGTCGAAAAAATGGTGGCACAGATCCACCAGGGCAGGATCAAAAGCTGGGACCAGGTGCATGCTTTCTACCAGGACCAGGCCGCTAAATACCCCGCAGAAAAATTCCATCATGCACTGGCAGCCCTGAGCATTGTTCATGGCATCCACCTGAAAAAAGCAAAACCTGAAACCATCCGGCAGTTATTGCAGCAGGCACTGGCTGTAAAAACATGGATGACGGAAGGTATCTACGAATCACGTGCGAAGGATTATAAAAATCCTTTCCGCAAGATGGTATATGAAACCACCGCTGAAATGAATAAAGTGCTGGGGAAACTGGAGGATAATTCTTTTATCAGACAGGAAAAGGCAGCATTGGAGCAGTATAAGAAAACGATCGCATCTTTAATGAAGAAGTTTACGTAAATAGCGTGTGCCCAGTCGCTTGCCTCTGGCGAGTGACTGGGTACACTTTGAGTAATCAGTTCACCATTACACCTTCCGGCTGCCTTCCATTCATCAGCTCACTCACTGAATGCAGCGTCACAGACGCAATCTGATCCAGCGCCTCTTCCGTAAAAAAAGCCTGGTGGCCGGTTACCAGCACATTGGGAAAGCTCATTAATCTTTGTATCATATCATCCGGAATGATCTCCGCTGAAAGATCTTTAAAGAAAAGCTTCTCTTCCTGCTCATATACATCGATGGCAAGATTACCGATCTGTCCGGATTTCAATGCATCGATCACATCTATCGTTCTGATCAGTCCGCCACGGCTGGTATTGATCAACGTTACTCCTTTCTTCATCCTGCCGATGGTTTCAGCGTTGATGAGATGATGATTGTCTGGTGTAAGCGGGCAATGCAGTGAAATGATATCAGCCTGTTCCAGCAACCGGTTCAATTCCATAAATTTCAGGCCAGGATATTGCGACTGATCAGCAAAAGGATCATAGGCAATAAGTGTACAGCCAAAGCCTTTCACGATCCTGCTGAAAGCCTGTCCAATCTTCCCCATACCGATTATTCCCACAGTTTTTCCGTGCAGGTTGAAACCCAGCAAGCCATTCAAAGAGAAATTCTGCTCACGTACACGGTTATACGCTTTATGGATCTTCCGGTCCAGGGTGAGGAGCATGGCTACTGCATGTTCGGCTACTGCTTCAGGGGAATAGGCAGGAACGCGGCATACATGAATGCCTGCCTGCCGTGCAGCTTCGAGGTCTACATTATTGAACCCTGCACAGCGGAGTGCGATTATTTTCACGCCTTTTGCTGCCAGTACTCCAATCACTTCTTTCGTCAGCCTGTCGTTTACAAACACACAAACCGCATCAGTTCCGGGTTCTACGGCATTTACGATATGCGGCCCCAGATGTGTTTCCAGGAATT
>NZ_JBQCGW010000251.1:0-27131 GCF_051955275.1 Pseudobacter sp.
GGTCCACACCGAAACCATGGTTCTGGGTGGTTACTTCGCATTTGCCGGTGAGCAGGTTCTTTACCGGGTGGTTGAGGCCGCGGTGACCGTGGTGCATTTTGAAAGTATTGATTCCACTTGCCAGGGCTACCAGCTGGTGGCCAAGGCAGATGCCGAATGTGGGCTTGCTTTCGTTCAGTACATCCTTAACGGTATCGATGGCATAATCCATGGCAGCGGGGTCGCCGGGGCCGTTGGAGATGAAATAACCGTTAGGGTTGAATGACTTCAGATCTGCCAGCTTTGATTTGGCCGGGAACACTTTCAGGTGTGCGCCCCTGTCAACCATGCACTGGAGGATATGCTGTTTGGTGCCATAATCCAGTACAGCGATGCGTACTTCCGAATTGGGATCTCCCATGGTGTAGGCTTCGCTGGTGGTTACCTTGCTGGCCAGTTCAAGACCGTCCATGCTGGGTACTTTAGCGAGTTCCTTTTTCAGTTCTTCCACGTCCAGGATCTCAGAGGAGATGATGCAGTTCATGGCGCCTTTCTGACGAACATGAATTACCAGGTCGCGGGTGTCCACACCTTCGATACAAACGATATTATTCATCTGCAGGTAGGTATCCAGGGACCCATTGGCGAGCTTGCGTGAGTACTGGTCTTCCAGGTTGCGTCCGATCATTCCCTTGATCTTAACGCTGTCAGACTCCACCTCATCATCCTTGATACCGTAGTTACCTACGTGAACATTGTTCATGATGACGATCTGTCCATAATAACTAGGATCGGTGAAGACTTCCTGGTACCCGGTCATACCTGTATTGAAACAGATCTCGCCGGTAGTAGTACCAATCTTACCAAATGCTTTACCATAATGAACTGTACCATCTGCAAGAAGGAGAATGGCTGATTTTTGAAGAGGTGTTGACATGTTTTATCAAAAAAAGTTTTGCAAAGAAACACAATTATTGAATGCGTGGCCTGCTAAATTTTTCACAGTTTATCCCGGCAGGCCGTAAAAAAGCCCTGCTTTTTTGCAAGCAGGGCTTTGATATGTAATGCGTTAAACATCTGATTATTCGGCTGCGGGAGCTTCAGGTGCAGCTGGTGTATCAGCTTTTTTAGTTGCAGTGCGGCTACGACGTGTTTTCTTAGCTGCTTCTTTAACTTCACCTTTACCTTTTCCGTAAACCTCGTTGTAATCTACCAGTTCGATCATTGCCCTTTCAGCGTTGTCACCCAGACGGATGCCAAGCTTGATGATGCGGGTATAACCACCGGGACGGCCGCCGATCTTTTCAGCGATTGGTCCGAACAGTTCAGTTACAGCTTCTTTGTCCTGCAGGTAGCTGAACACAGTACGACGTTGGTGTGTAGTGTTCTCTTTTCCTTTAGTGATCAGGGGCTCAGCATATTTGCGCAGTGCCTTGGCTTTAGCCAGGGTAGTAACGATACGCTTGTGCATGATCAGCTGGCAGGTCATATTGCTTAACAACGCCGCTCTGTGGCTGGCTGTTCTGCCGAGATTGTTGTTCTTGTCTCCGTGACGCATGACGATTTGTTTTTAGATTCAGTTGCACCGTGTCAGGAATTGCAACCTACAAGTGAATATTTAACTTAACTAGAGCTCTTCTTTATCCAGGCCCAGCTTGCTGAGGTCCATACCGAAGTGGAGGCCTCTTTCTGCCAGTACCTGCTCGATCTCAGCCAGGGATTTCTGGCCGAAGTTACGGAACTTCATCAGGTCTTCCTGCTCGTACTGAACCAGCTCAGAGAGTGAGTTGATCTTGGCGGCTTTCAGACAGTTGAAGGCGCGAACGGAGAGATCCAGATCTTCCAGGGGAGTTTTCAGGATCTTACGCAGCTGGAGCATTTGCTCGTCAACCACATCTTCCTTCTTGTCTTCCTTGTTATCGAACGTGATGTTCTCATCAGTGATGATCATCAGGTGCTGGATCAGGATGCGGCTGGCTTGTTTCACCGCTTCTTCCGGGTGGATGGTACCATCTGTAGAAACATCCATGATGAGTTTCTCATAGTCGGTACGTTGTTCCACACGCGTATTTTCGATAGCGTATTTTACATTCTTGATCGGAGTGTAAATGGCGTCAGTTGGGATATAACCAAACGGAGCGTCTTTTACTTTGTTATCCTCTGCAGGAACATAACCACGGCCTTTGGATACAGAGAGTTCGATATCCAGTTTGGCAGAGCTATCGAGTGTACAGATCAGCAGCTCGGGGTTCATGATGTCGAAGCTTTGTGTAGCTTCTCCGATCATACCGGCAGTGAATTCTGTTTTATTTTTGATGCTCAGGGTGATCTTTTCCTGGGCCACTTCATGCTCCACTTTCTTCTTGAAGCGAACCTGTTTCAGGTTCAGAATGATCTCCAGAACATCTTCTGTGATTCCCTTGATGGTAGCGAACTCATGATCTACACCTTCGATGCGGATACCAGTGATCGCAAAACCTTCCAGAGAACTGAGCAATACCCTGCGAAGGGCGTTACCGATGGTTACACCGAAACCGGGTTCCAGCGGACGGAATTCGAATTGTGCTTCGAACTCTGTTGCTTTCTGCAGAACGATTTTGTCTGGTTTTTGGAAATTTAAAATGGCCATATTATAAATTTCAGTTTAATTATTACTTAGAATACAATTCAACAATCAACTGCTCCTTAATGTTCTCAGGAATGCTCTCGCGCTCAGGATAAGCTACGAAAGTGCCCTGCATCTCGGATTCAGTCCAGTCCATCCAGGTGAACTTTGCATTCTTTCCACGGAAAGTGGAAGTAATGGAAGCATTCGCCCTGTCTTTCTCACGAACACCGATAACATCACCGGGCTTCAGTTGATATGAAGGAATGTTCACCACCACACCGTTCACAGTTACGTGCTTGTGAGCAACGAGCTGACGTGCACCGGGGCGGCTGGCAGCCATACCGAGGCGGTAAACTGCGTTATCGAGACGAGCTTCGAGGAGCTTCATCAGGTTCTCACCTGTTGCACCTTTACGGCGTGCAGCTTCATCGAAAGTTCTGCGGAATTGTTTCTCCAGTACACCGTAAGTGTATTTGGCTTTTTGTTTTTCTTTCAGCTGGAGAGCGTATTCACCTGGTGCTTTACGTTTCTTGGTAGGACCGTGCTGACCGGGAGGGTTGCTGTTCTTGCTGAGATATTTACCGTTGCCTAAGATAGGCTCGCCGAAAATGCGGCAGATTCTTGTTTTTGGACCAGTATAACGTGCCATAATTGTTAGATTGATTTTTTGTTGACGGTCTCGCGATCAGTAAAAATCAATAAAAATGAATCGCAGACCCGGTTATAAAAATAAGCTTTCAGCAAAGGCAGAATGGTTCTGTCCCTTGCTGAAAGCCGGTATAAATACTAAACCCTTCTTTTCTTGGGAGGACGGCAACCGTTGTGTGGTAACGGAGTCACGTCTTTGATCATCACCACTTCGATGCCGCTTTGAGCGAGGGAGCGGATAGCTCCTTCACGACCAGAACCGGGGCCCTGAACGTAAACATCTACTTTCTTTACACCTGCATCCAGTGCAGTTTTAGAAGCATCAGCAGAAGCCATCTGGGCTGCATACGGAGTGTTCTTTTTAGAACCTCTGAAACCCATTTTACCGGCGCTGCTCCAGGAGATAACCTGGCCTTGTTTGTTAGTGATGCTGATGATGAGGTTGTTGAAGCTGGCGGAGATATGCGCATCACCGTAAGAATCAACTTTAACCACTCTCTTCTTGGCAGCTGCTTTAGCGCCGCCCTTCTGATTTCCTTGTGCTTTAGCCATAAACTTAAAAAGGTAGTCTGTAAATTATTTAAATCACCTCACCGAAGTGAGCGGGACCAATCCTCCTGCCGACCCTTGCGATCCGGTACTGATCCTCAATTACGCTGCCCGTAAGAACAACAGGTCTGAATATGATGAAAGACGCAACGGTAAGTTGCGCCCTGTCAATCTATTTCTTAGCGGCCTTCTTCTTGCCGGCAACTGTCTTACGCTTACCTTTTCTCGTACGGCTGTTGGTGCGTGTACGCTGACCACGAACGGGCAGACCTTTACGATGGCGCAGACCACGGTAACAAGCGATATCAAGCAGACGCTTGATGCTCATCTGTACCTCGGAACGCAGTTGTCCTTCTACTTTGAACTCATTCGTAATGATGGTACGAATTGCGTTCAGCTCATCGTCATTCCACTGATGAACTTTTTTGTTTACGTCGATCCCTGCTTTCTCAAGGATGTACTGGGAAGTAGAACGACCGATACCATAGATATAGGTAAGACCGATTTCTCCACGCTTATTTTTAGGTAAGTCTACACCGGCAATACGAGCCATATTAACTGTTTATTGTTTGTTGATAGTTTGATTCTTGCTGATTATCCCTGACGTTGCTTGAATCGGGGATTCTTTTTGTTGATCACGTACAGGCGACCTTTCCTTCTCACGATCTTGCAATCAGCGCTGCGTTTTTTGATAGATGCTCTAACTTTCATAACGTTTGTTTTTGATGCAACACTTTTCAGCGTTACTATTTATACCTGAAAATTATCCTTCCTCTTGACAGATCATACGGGCTCATTTCTACCCCTACTTTGTCGCCCGGAAGAATACGGATATAATTCATGCGCATCTTGCCGGAGATGGTGGCCAGGATTTCGTGGCCGTTTTCCAGTTTCACTTTGAACATCGCGTTCGACAGTGCCTCTGTAATTTGTCCATCTTGTTTGATTAAAGGTTGTTTGCCCATACACTTTTAAGGAGGCGCAAAGATAGGAATTTCAGCCAGAAATATGAAAAAAATAACAAAGCATTTTTTTCAGGCATCCTGTAACACCGGCTGAACAAGCCTTTTGGCCCCATTTTATTGGAAAAAAACCTAGGCAGGAGTCAGATCTACCTTGGTCATTTGGTGATAATGGTTCTGCAACTCATGCACATTGATCGGCTCCCGCAAACTCCGCCTGTCCTCTCGCCACCAGATCTCCATCGTGTTGAACTCCCCTTCCCGGGGTATCATCACGCGGAAACTGTCCCGCATGTACTTTACCGCCCCATCATCCAGCTTATGCCGGGTGAATCCCAGTCTAAACAGTTGATCCTCATCTAATGGGATCGCGTACAGATGGTCCGGCGTGAACCAGAATTCCTGAACATCCGTCTCCACCCCCACTTCCTTATCCTCCCTGTTCAGTTCCGTAACAGTAACATCCATCAGCTGGCCTTCATATTCGGCCCTAACAATGTCTCCAGGTCTGAGCTCCGAAAGTCTGATCATATGGCAAAGTTTTAAGTGATCCCTAATTTACAAAACGCCGGTAATATAAAAAATTATCTTTCTGCGTCTTATCATCAGGGCCGCCACCTAAAACCCATGCGCTGCCAGCTGCTTGTTGATGAAAATAATGTCCTCCGGACTGAGCTTCACATTCACCGCCCTGGCATTCTGAACCGCCTGCTCCTCATTCCTGGCCCCCGCCAGCGCAATGGTGATTCCCGGCTGATCGATCGTCCAGCGCAGCACCAGCTGCCCCAGGGTAGCATTCCTGGCCTCCGCCAGCGGCCTGATGGCATCCAGGAACCTGTTGGTCTTCTGAATGTTCTCATCCGTATAGAATCGGTTGCCCTCACGGGTATCCCCTTCTCCAAACTTATGACCCGGCTTTATCTTGCCCGTCAGCAACCCTCTCTGCAGCGGACTGTAAGCTATAATAGATTTCCTGTTCTCAATGGCATAAGGCACCAGTTCCTGCTCGATATCGCGGTAGATCATGCTGTAACTCACCTGGTCGCTCGCCAGCCTGATGGTCTGCTCCGCTTCCCTCATCTGGGCCGTATTATAATTACAAACCCCTGCAGCACGCACCTTTCCCTGCTTAACAAGGTTGTCCAGCGCCTCCATGGTCTCGCCGATCGGCGTGGTCACATCAGGCCAGTGCAGCTGAAACAGGTCGATATAATCCGTTTTCAGCCTTCGCAGGCAATTCTCCACCTCCTCCATCACACTGCTCTTCGACGCCAGTTTATAGATATCGATCTCTTTTCCGTAGTTGTCCTTCGACTTCATCACAAAATCCCCCTCATTCCGGTCCCAGCGCATCCCGAACTTGGTCAGGATCTGCACCTTGTCGCGCGGAATTCCCTGAATAGCCTCCGCCACGATCTCCTCGCTCACCCCCATCCCGTAGATCGGCGCAGTATCGATACTCGTAACCCCTTCGTTATAAGCCGCACGAATGGCTTTTACAGCATCCTGCCTGTCTGCTCCTCCCCACATCCATCCACCAATGGCCCATGCGCCAAAAGTGATCACCGACACATTCACATCCGTTTCGCCTAATTTTCTGTATTCCATTGCTTCGGGTTTTAGTGACGCAAATGTAGGAATTATCATGTATTGCCAACAGGCCAAAGAAAAGGGCGCCACTACTTATAGCAGGCGCCCGATGTGCGGTTTTTCTATAGACGAGTTTAGAAGTCCAGGTCAGACATGGACCCGAAATAGTTGGTCAGACTATTATAATTGTTCAGGAACGACTCCCTTGCCTGGTTTCTGTAGTATTTGTCCTTATGCGGAGCTTCCAGCTCACGGTTCAGTTTCCTGGTGGCCGACAAGAACTCCCCGCACTGCCTGAGATAGGATTCCACATTAATCTTATGCGTGCTCTTTGCCGGATCGTTGGGCAGTTTGTCCAGCAACGCCTGCAATTCTTTTGCACTGCTCTCAAAAACCAGTACCGCCGCTTTCAGCTTTGCCGTATCCACAACCCCTCCTGAAAAATCAGCAGTGCTCAGCATTTCCTTCGCTGTTTTCTGAAGGCTCAGCGCTTTGTATTGAACAGGATATTTATCTTTCGCTTTCTCCAGCAATGTCACAAGTTCTTCCTGCTCCATTTTATCCAGTATGGTTTCCAGTGCCTTTTCCGCTTCAAAATAAGCTTCAAAGGCTTTTACCACCTGCGGATGCAGCTCCTTCCCCTTCGCCAGCCTGTCTTCCTTATATTTACCATCACGATAATACGCTCTCGCAGTCTGCATGGTTTCACCCAGTTGCTGAATACTTTCAATATATGCTGCACTGGTCTGGAACAATGCATCCTTTGACCCCGCCGCTTTTTCGGCAATGGGCTTCAGCTTTCGGTCCAGGCTTCCCATATCGGAATCAAGGAATGGCCACAGGTAATCCTGGATATTGGATTTCACCAGATTTTCTGCTGGCCCTTTTTCAAGATCGATGTACTCCGCATATTTGTTTCTCCAATCCCTGACATCAGACTGCACATCATTGAATACACTGATCACTTCGTTTCTGAATTGAATGGCATCATCAGACCGGGATAAACCGGATGCAGCAGAGCCAATTTTTTCCGCCAGCTTCACAGATGCATTCTTGCAGGATAAGGTGATAACAAACAGGGAGGCACTGAAAAAAACGAGGTGTCTTTTTTTCATGGATATCATTTTAGGATTTGTTGAACTATGAAAGCCCACGAAAAATAGAAAGAGTATAAAGTAATGTAAAAGCAATTCGGCTGCATGGCCGGATTTGACGCATGAGTATACAATTATTTGTAACACTACCCAAAAACCTTGATCCGCCTGCTTTTCAGGCTGTCGCCTGGTTGGTGGTGTTTTTAATCACAGTGGTACAAGTATTAATGCCTCTGATACATTTCGCACTAATTTAACTGCAATTGCTGCGTTTATGAAAATGAGCAGATCCATTATCCTTTAGAAGAAACAGATCATCCTATGGAAAACGATCCATTATCCTAAGAAAGAAAACCGTCCTTTTGAAGAACCCGGCTGTTTGTTGAATAGCCGGGACTTCTTTTTATGCGCGCTTCCTGTAACTCAGTACAGCCCAGCTGTTGAGCACCACGGCAAAGCCCAATACGGTAAGCAGGTGATATTTGATATCGGCCAGTCCACTCCCCTTCAATACCACCATCCGCATCACTTCAATGAAGTAAGCCACCGGGTTCACCTTTGTAATGGCCTGCGCCCAGGGAGGCATACTATCGATACTGGTATACAACCCGCCCAGCAGGATGAAGATCATCATCATGAAGAAAGACAATAACATGGCCTGCTGCTGGCTGGCCGTATAAGTGCTAATCAGTAATCCCAGCCCCAGTACCGCCAGCAGGTACACTGCAGCAAAACAAAAGATCGTCAGGTAACTGCCCACCGGTACAATACCATATACTACCCTCGCAATACCCAGACCAATACCCAGCACCACCAATCCAAGCACCCAGAAAGGGATCAGCTTACCGAGAATGAAATGATATTTATGAATAGGTGTAACATTGATCTGCTCGATGGTGCCGATCTCTTTTTCCTTCACGATATTGAGCGAAGTAAGAAATGCCCCCACCATGGTCACCAGCACTACCAGTATGCCCGGCACCATAAAGAACTTGTAATTGAGATGCACATTGTACCAGTTGGAGCTGGGTGTCTCGATATTCATTTCCGGGTTGAACCGCGGGAACTGGATCCAGCGAAGCCTCAGTTCCCGGTTGAAATCCTGGATGATACTTCGCAGGTAAGCAGCTCCCAGATTAGCTTTCACGCCATTGATGGCATTCACGCTGAGCAGCAGCGAAGCCTCATTCTCTTTCACAATGTCCTTCGAGAATTGCGAAGGGATCTCCAGGATGAGGTCTGCCTTATCCTGCTCCACCTCCTGCAATGCCTCTTTGTAACTGCTGCCGAAATGCTGCAACTGAAAATACCCGGAGCTGGTGATCTTTGAAACCAGCTGGCGCGAATAATCCGAATGATTATTGTCCACCACTGCCAGTTTGATATTCTTCACTTCATAATCCGCCGCCAGCGGCAAGATGATCAACTGAATGGCAGGCATCACAAAAATGATGCGGAGGATGGACGGATCGCGGAAGATCTGCCTGAACTCTTTCTGCAATAAAAACTTTAGCGTACGCATTTCCGTTATATTTTACAGTTATGCTAACCTGATCTTGAATTTTTTGATAGCTACAAACAGCAGGAATATCGTCATCCCTGCAAGGATCAGCGTTTCCTTCCACACCGCTCCAATCCCCAGCCCTTTGATCATCACCGATCCCGCAATATGATAGAACCATTTTGCAGGGACCAGGTTGGAAATGGTGCGCAGCGGCAACGGCATATTCTCGATGGGAAACATAAAACCACTAAGCATTATGGTTGGCAGGAACAGGCCCACCAGCGAAATGAACATGGCCGTTTGCTGTGATGCCGTTACGGAGGAGATCAGCAGCCCGAGCGCCAGGCAGGTGAGCGTGAAGAGAATCGCTTCAAACACCAGCAGCACCAGGCTGCCACGTACCGGTACATCCAGCACAAATACACTCAGGATGAGAATGCTGGCAATATTCAGGATCGACAATAACAGGTAAGGCATGGCTTTGGCCACTACTATTTTCAAAGGACGCACCGGGGATACCAGCATCACTTCCATGGTACCGGATTCTTTTTCACGAACAATGGTGATGGCCGTCATCATGGTACAGACCAGCATCAGCACCATGGCCATTACACCGGGCACAAAAGTGTAAGCGCCCTTCAGCTGCGGATTGTAGAGCATCCGTAATTCAGTATTGATGGTATAGGGCAGCTTGCGGTCACCGGTGATGCGCCGCTGGTAATCCATGATCACCGCAGTGGCGTAGTTGGTGAGCGTGGTAGCTACATTGGGATCGGAGGCATCGGCAATAAGCTGCACCTGCGACTTATTAAAATGCTGCAGGTCCTGCGCAAAATTTTGAGGAAATACCACCGCCAGTTTCACCTTGCCACTGCGGAAGGCCTGTTCGATATCCTTGTAGGAATGCAACTCCATCCCGATATCGAAATAACGGCTGGCCGCTATCTGGCTGGTGAGCGAAAGACTGCTGGCATCCTTCGACGGATCGAGCACCGCGATCTTTGCATTTTTCACTTCATTGGTGAGCGCAAATCCGAAAATCAGGATCTGCATCACCGGCATACCAAGCAGGATAAAGAGCGTACGCCTGTCGCGCAGGATATGATGGAACTCTTTTTTAACGAAAGAAAGGAATTGTTTCATGCTGCAATTTTTTGGGTTCAGTCGCCACTCCTGACGGCCTTGCGGGCCAGTTTCAGGAATACTTCATCCATGGAAGCCGCCTGTAGCGATTGCTTGAGACCTGCCGGTGTATCCAGCGCTTCTATCTTACCGTCCACCATAATACTCACGCGGTTGCAATACTCCGCTTCGTCCATATAATGGGTGGTTACAAACACGGTAATTCCCGTTCCTGCTGCTTCATAGATCATATTCCAGAACTCGCGGCGCGTTACGGGATCCACACCTCCGGTAGGCTCATCCAGGAACACAACGCGTGGCTCATGGAAAATAGCCACGGAAAAAGCGAGTTTCTGTTTCCATCCTAACGGTAATGAACGTACGAGTTTATTGGCTTCGGCTTCCAGGTGAAGCTGTTGAAGCAGCCTGGTTGTTTTCTCTCTGATGAATGCATCGCTCTTGCCGTAGATTCCCGCATAAAAACGGATATTCTCCTTTACGGTGAGATCTTCATACAAGGAGAATTTCTGGCTCATGTAGCCGATGCTGCGCTTGATCTTCTCCGGTTCTTTATACACATCGAAACCTGCTACCGAAGCTGCTCCTGAAGTTGGCATACTGAGGCCGCAGAGCATGCGCATAGCCGTGGTTTTACCGGCTCCGTTGGCGCCCAGGAATCCGAAGATCTCACCGGGATGCACGTCAAATGAAATGCCATCCACTGCCCGGAACGCTCCGAACACTTTAGTGAGTTCCCTGGCCGATATGATTGCGTCTGTTGACATACTGTTCAGTTAATTTTTCATGAGATCCATGAAACAATCCTCGATATTAGCTTCCACCGGTTTCACATCAATCTGCTGATGTCCCTGCTGTATAAGGAAATCATGCAGCTGCTGTGCCGTTACTTCCGGCTTAGTCACTACATGGGAATATTCGCCGCAGAGATAGCAGTCTTCCACGTAAGGCTGCCGCAACAGTTCCTTCTGCATATCCAGCATCCTGGCAGTCCTTGCAGCGTAGAGGGGTTTATGGAACGAAGCGATGATACCCTGCGGCGAATCGATGCTCATCATATGTCCGTTCTGCATGAGTGCCACACGATCACAAAGACTGGCCTCGTCCATGTAAGGAGTGGATACCAGAATGGTGATGCCGCGTTCCTTCAGACCTTTCAGCATCTCCCAGAATTCCTTGCGTGATACAGCATCCACACCCGTGGTAGGCTCATCCAGGAAAAGCACTGCAGGCTCATGTATGAGCGCACAACAGAGCGCCAGCTTCTGTTTCATGCCACCTGATAACGCGCCGGCGCGGCGGCCTTTGAATGGTTCGATCTGCACATAGATATCTTTGATGAGATCATAATGTTCATCGATGCTGGTATTGAAAATGGTAGCAAAGAATTGGAGGTTCTCAGCAACGGTAAGATCCTGGTAAAGGGAAAATTTTCCAGGCATATACCCCACCTGGTTGCGGATGGATTTATATTCCTTCACTACATCCAACCCATTCACGCTCGCCTCTCCTCCATCTGGCAAAAGCAAAGTGGTAAGAATGCGGAAGAGCGAAGTCTTACCGGCCCCGTCCGGGCCAATGATCCCGAACAGCTCCCCCTTCTCCACGGAAAAGGAAATTCCATGCAGGGCCGTGATGGAATCTTTTTTAGCGCCATAACGCTTCACGATTTGCTGTGCCTGTATTGCGGGCATAGTAATTATTTTAGATCAATGCCATTTGATTTCGCCGTACATGCCGATCTTGAGCAGGCCGTCGCTGTTCTTCACCTGCACTTTGATAGCATACACCAGGTTGGCGCGCTCTTCGCGTGTCTGGATGGTCTTGGGCGTGAACTCTGCCTTATCGGAGATCCAGGTGATGGTCCCCGGCAACTCACGGTATTTATTGCCGGCATCATCGATGAGCACCTTTACAGTTTGTCCGAGTTTGATCTGCGGCAACTGTGAGCCTGTAACATAGGCGCGCAATGTCATCACGGAAAGATCGGCGATCTTGTAAAGTGCTTTACCGGTGGCCGTCATCTCTCCTGCTTCAGCATATTTCTCGATCACGGTGCCATTCACAGGATTGAGGATACTGGCGCGTTTCAGCTGATCATCCAGTTGCGCCACCCGCTTCTTCAAAGGCTTGCCTTCACTGAGGATGCCGCGGTTCTGTGTATTCACATTGCTGCGTTGCACCTGTATCTGCTGCCTCGTGACCTGCATTTGTTTTTTCACTACATCGATCTGCGCATTCATATCATCCATCTGTTTGGCAGTGGCCGCGTCTGATTTGATGAGATTGTCGAGCCGGGCTTTTTCATGCTGCAGATTTTCCATCTGCGACTCCTGCACTTTGAGCTGGTCTTCCAGCAGTTTCACCTGCGGAGCCAGGTCTGCTGTTTTCTGGCTGAGCGCCTCGATGCTGGCCTGCACCTGCTCTTTCTGCAGGTTGAGGTTTTCTGCATCCACAACACCCACCACTTTGTTTTTCGCAATGGCGGCGCCTTCCTGCACATCAAAAGAAAGGATCTTGCCTGTGAGCTCGGAGGATACGATCACTTCGTCCACTTCAAATGTGCCGGTAGCATCGGATGCAGATTTATTTCCGTTGCAGCCAGCTAACAAACCTGTCAGCAGCAGCCATGCGGGTAAAGAAAGATATTGTTTCATGTATCTGATGATTTTATTGATTGCCTGAAAGGGTTCTGTAATTGATCTGCGCCTGTAAGAGCTGCAGTTTATGTGCGATGAGCAAGAGCCTTGCCTGGTCCTCTGCATTCACTTCGCGGAGAAAATCACTGGCAGTGATCACTCCATTCTCCAGCTGTGCATTGGAGGCAATCTTCACTTTTTCCCGCAGATCGATGATGGCCTGATCAGTACCGATCAGCTGTTGCAGCTTCTTCAGCTCAGCCGACTGCTGTCTGAGCTGGGTATTGGTATTGAGGAGGAACACATCTCGTTGCACATTCACCATCTGCTGATTGGTGGCCAGGATCTGTTTTTCTTTCTTTGAGGTATAAAGACCGCCAAGGCTCCAGTTGAGACGAACACCGC
This sequence comes from Pseudobacter sp., assembly GCF_051955275.1. Taxonomy (NCBI): domain Bacteria; kingdom Pseudomonadati; phylum Bacteroidota; class Chitinophagia; order Chitinophagales; family Chitinophagaceae; genus Pseudobacter; species Pseudobacter sp. Next base: position 13,119 of record NZ_JBQCGW010000251.1, read on the forward strand.
CAATATAGAAGAAATCAAAATCATTGACGAGCATGTTCAGGCCCGGGCGCCCATATCCCCCCTGGATAAAGGCGCTTGCGCGCGGCCTGTTCTTAGCATTCACTATTTTTTCCTGTACTTTAAACAGGCTATCCTGGTAGGAAAACAATTGCAGTTCCGGTCGTCTGATGGTCTCCGTTAGTAATCCGTCATTTACGGAAGGCTGCACCAGTATGGTGCTCTCTGGCAATTCCTGTCCCAGGAATAAAGCCAGCACATCCAGCAGGCCGCTTCGGTTGGCTGCCAGTTCAATTCTACGCTGTTCATTTTTCAGCAGCTCCGCTTCCAGCACCTGCTGGTTGCTGCGAAGCGCTGTGCCGTTACGCACCTGTGCGGAGATCCTGTCCACTCCCAACCGGATATCCTTCTTCAAAAGATCCGTTTGTTTCAATTGCTCATCCAGCAGCAGCACACCCAGGAATAAAGTATTGATCCGTTCTTTCACTTTGTACATATCCACCGACACTTTCTGGTCTTCTACCATCGCATTCACCTGCTGCACCTGTTTCTGCGCATTGATATTACCGCCATCATACAGTATCTGTGAGAGCTCCGCCGTGAGCTTGTACTGATCTTTGGAAGGCTCTTCGATATTGATACCGGGGATCTTGACGGGAACGGAAGTAACGTCCGACTGATAAGTTGCCTGCCCGTTCACATTGAGTTGCGGCAGGTATCCCTTGCCGATATTCTCAATGCTGAGGCCGGCAGTTTTCTTTACCAGGTTGCGCTGACGGATCAGCGGGTAATGCTGTTCAGCCAGCTGGTAAGCACGTTCCAGCGTGAGTGTTGCAGACTCCTGTGCAGCAGCAGGCAGCGCAAAAAGCAGCACTGCCGCCAGTTGCCAGCTACATCGGGTACTGAACCATTTGATAATTGCGTTCATACTGTTGTTTATTTTCGGATTGAATCAAGTACAAATTGAACCACCACTTTTTTGCGCTCCTCCATCAGTCCTCTGAACTGCGTATCATCCACACCCCATCCCATTTTCACGATGGGCCTGGCTACAAAAGGGAAGATGCTCATGCTGACGATATTCAGTAACAGGTGCACAGGCCTGATAGGTCTGATAAGCCCTTCCTTCACGGCCTGGTCGATCTGTTTTGCGAGAATATGCACAGCCGGTTTCTTGCCTTTCCAGAGCTTTTCAAAAAAGGCTTTCCCATCCACTTTCTGCATTTCGTTGAGCACAAATAGCGGGAGATGCGGGTTTTCCTGGAGCAGGTCAATATAGGTATGCACAAACTTTTCGATCTTCTCGAAAAGGGGCAGATCGGATCCGAACAGCTCACCCAGTTGTGGAAGGAAACGGGCCGCCGCTTCGAGGAAGATCACATCGAAGAGCTTGTCCTTACTCCTGAAATAGTAATGTAACAGGGCTTTATTGATACCGGCCTTGTCAGCAATATCCTGCATCCGGGCCCCGTCCAGCCCACGTTCCAGGAAAACGGCTTTGGCCGCCTCCAGGATTTTCTGCTCCGTGTTCTGGTCCTTATTCTTATTCTCAACCATACAGTTTAACCAAATAGTTAAACCAAAGGTATAAGGAAACTCTTGAATAATAAATAGTTTCCGGGAAGTATTTTTTTGCATCCTGAAAGCGCACAATATAAAGCGGTAAAAACCAATAAATTTGTTGAATAACCATTAACCTTAGTATGACTATCAAGGAAGCCATTTTGAAAAGTCTTGAAGACCTGGAAAAGATTTCAACCTATAATGAAGTGTTCAATCATATTGTTAGCAAAGGATATTATGATTTTAGCGGCTTTAAATACCCCGAATCAGCAGTCTCGGCGCAACTGGGTAATTTCATTAGGAATAATGACACTCGCGTAAAGCGGCTGCAAAGGGAGGGAAGTACATTCGCTTATTATTTGACAAAAAACGAAGAATTGTTACCTATTCCTGAAATGCTTGAAATGGCGATGAAGCATATTTCTGAACCGAAAAAAACAGAAACGTTTCATGAACGGGACCTTCATATTTTACTGAGCAGCTATCTTAAAAATACCGGCGTATTTTCAAAAACTATCCTTCATGAGCGTTCAGTATACATTCACGATAACAATCAAAAATGGACACATCCGGATATGGTTGGTGTACAGCTTTTCCGATTGCATTCAAAAGCTAACCAAAGTCTATTGAAGACAGTAAAAAGTAAAGATGCTTTTAAAATAAGTTCATACGAAATAAAGAAAGAGATCAAAACTGATAACGATTTAAAGAAAGCCTACTTTCAGGCTGTTTCCAACTCCAGTTGGGCCAATTTTGGATACTTGGTGGCCATAGAGATAGATAGCTCTCTCAACGAAGAAATGGCACGACTGAACCGGTCCTTCGGAATCGGAATTATTATTTTGAATGCTGCTCCATTCAGCAGCCAGGTGCTCTTCCCTTCAGCCGAAAAAGAGCTTGATTTCCGTACTATGGATAAGCTATGCAGAAACAATCCGAATTTTGAGCATTTTATCGAAAAAACTGAAAAACTTGTCAATGTTGAGGAGCGTTATTACAATGCTATGCAAAAAGAATTAGAAGAATTCTGCGATCAGTATTTTACTGTGACCAGCGATTCAGCAATAATTCAATATTGTATGGAAAAGAAAATTCCGATACCAGTTGATAAAGAATTATCACAAGAAGGCATGTAACAGTTCTAGCTTGCATTCCATCAACAGGAAAGAGTTAGTTTCAAATACTTAACAACAAAAACCGCCGCAAGTTGCGGCGGTTTTTGTTGTTAATTTAAATCTTATTCCGCCCAGCTCATCGTATACCCCTCATTCTCTAAAACCAGCGCGGCCTCCGTCAACTGCAGCGGATGGAATGTATCCACCATCACGGCCAGTTCCTTCGTTTCTTTAGCGCCGATGCTCTTCTCCACCGAACCGGGATGCGGTCCATGCGGAATGCCCGCAGGATGCAGCGTGATCATACCGCGCGTTACATTCTTACGGCTCATGAAATCACCATCCACATAGTACAACACTTCATCACTATCGATATTGCTGTGATTGTACGGAGCGGGAATTGCCTGCGGATGATAATCGAATAACCTCGGGCAGAAACTGCACACAACAAAATTGTGCGCTTCAAAGGTCTGGTGCACGGGAGGTGGCTGGTGCACGCGTCCGGTGATAGGCTCAAAATCATGGATACTGAACGCGAATGGATAACAATATCCGTCCCATCCTACCACATCAAAAGGGTGTGTGGCATAATGCAATCCGTAAAGAACACCTTTCTTTTTTGTCTTGATGAGGAAATCCCCTTTCTCATCAAAGGTAGGCAGGTTCTGCGGTGCACGGATATCGCGCTCACAGAACGGAGAATGCTCCAGCAGCTGTCCGTACTTGCTGAGGTAGCGTTTGGGGAAGCGGATGGGACTGAAACTTTCTACAATGAAGAGCCTGTTATTTTCATTTTTGAAATTGATCTGATAGATGGTGCCGCGCGGGATCACCAGGTAATCGCCATACCCGAATGGCAGCTCGCCGTACATGGTGCGGAGCACGCCTTCACCTTCATGCACGAAGATCATTTCATCGGCATCGGCATTCTTGAAGAAATAATCCTTCATGCTCTGCTGTGTGGCAGCCAGTGAGATATGAACATCGCTATTTACGAGCACTGGTTTGCGGCTCTGCAGGTAATCAGCGGTGGGAGCCACTTTGAACCCCTCGAAGCTGCGATGCTTCAGCATCTTTTCTTCCGCCACTTTCGGCATCATATTGATGGGCTCATCGGTGGAAATGATCTGCGTGGGCGGATGCACATGGTACAGCAAAGAATAATCATTGCTGAATCCTTCCGTAGAGAATAGCTGTTCTGAATAAAGCCCGCCGTCTGGTTTGCGGAACTGTGTATGGCGTTTATGCGGAATGTTTCCGAGTTTATGATAGTAAGGCATAAAATGTCAGATAATGATGGATGAATCAGGTTAAGCCGGCAGGTCGGCAGTGCGGAGTAACGTTCAGAAAGGCCGGTCCATTTCCAGGGACACCATCAGGAAATAGTATTTCCAGCGGCGTTTATCGATCCAGTAAGTGAAGTTGCGGAAGTATGGCATAACTTTCAATCGTTGACTAAAGATACAACCTTTTGTTACCGGAGCGATGGTTCTGCCCATTTTATTCCGACTTTTGCCGTTCATCTTTTCGCCTGAATATGAAACGAATCGGATTGATCTCAGACACCCATAATTACCTGGATGAAGCAGTTTTCCGCCATTTTGAAGAATGTGACGAGATCTGGCATGCCGGCGATTTCGGTACCCCGGACATCGTGTACAGGCTGGGAGGCTTCAGGCCGATCAGGGGTGTTTTCGGGAATATTGATGGCGACTGGATCCGGAAAGAATTCCCCGAAAAGCTCCGCTTCAACTGCGAAGGCGTTTCCGTGTACATGACCCATATCGGCGGCTATCCTCCCAACTACAATAAGGTCACCAAACCGGAACTGAAAGCCAATCCGCCCAAACTGTTTATCTCCGGGCACTCTCATATTCTGAAAATAATATATGACGACAAATTGCAATGCCTTCATATGAACCCCGGCGCAGCCGGTAAGGAAGGATGGCATAAGATCAGGACCATCATCCGGTTTACCATCGATGGCGCCAATATGAAGGACTGTGAAGTGATAGAACTCGGCAAACGTTGATTATTATCATACTGTTTCCAGCCAACCTTTTGCAGAAATAGTCGTAAATTATAGTAAGTCCGGTCCCGAAAGCTGGCCTTCCTTTTCAACTATCAAACCAACTGGTACGGTTACCTGGGAATTACTACAGAACGCTGCTGGTAAAGGGCGCTGCAGGCATATATGGATCACCATCCTGTTGCTCACAGCCTTTCTTTATGTACGCGCCGATCATATCACCGGCGGTGAAATCTTCTATACATACACTTCACTGGGCAATAACCAGTTCAGGTATTCAGTAACGGTAAAGCTGTTCATGGACTGCCGCAGTCCGCGTCAGTTCAACAATCCGGCCACCATCTCCATATTCAACAGGGGCAACAACTCACGCGTGCGGGACGTTACTGCTTATCTCAGCCGCGAAGAACTGATCCAGCTTCCCACCAACAACCCCTGCATCACCGATCCACCGGATGTTTGCTACCGGGTAGGTTATTATGAATTCCCTGTTGACCTTGCCGGCAACCTGGAAGGCTATGTCATCACGGCACAGATCAATTTCAGGATCTATAGCCTCTCCAATCTTTCACCAGGTTATGGCAATGTGGGCGCTTCCTATTCCGCCGAAATCCCCGGCACATCCCAACTGGCCAATGCCCCCGCCAATAACAGCGCTCACTTTACTGGCAACGATCTGGTAGTGGTGTGTGCAGGCAACGACATGAAGTACAGCTTTGCAGCCACCGATCCGGATGGCGACCAGCTCCGCTATTCTTTCTGCAATGCATACCAGACCACCACTGGCGGCGGACCCGGCGGCAGCAATGTATACCCGGCTCCTCCCCCCTATCTGTCTGTCCCCTATGGCAACGGTTTTGATGCCGGCACTCCACTTGGCAATTCCGTACAGATCGATCTCAATACAGGCCTCATTACAGGCATTGCTCCTCCCAGCGGCGTTTATGTAGTTACCGTATGCGTGGAAGAGATCCGTGCCGGCAAAGTGATTGCCCGTCAAAGAAAAGACCTGCAGATCAAGATCACGGCATGTACCATCGCAGCAGCGTCGTTGCCTGTTTCGTATATGCTTTGCCGTAATACCACCACTTTGCAGCTGGAGAACCGCTCTCAGAGCCCGCTGATCAGGACTTATTACTGGGAAATACGCAACCGGGCCAGCCAGTTGCTCTTCTCCACCGCAGTTGAAAAGCCAACTTACGCGTTCACGGATACCGGTTTTTATAGTGTTAAACTGGTGATCAACCGTGGCGATCAGTGCGCCGACTCTGTGATTGTTCCTGCGTACGTATACCCCGGCATGATCCCCGGATTTGATGCCAGCGGCTTCTGCGTGAACAAACCCACCCTGTTCACCAATACTTCACTGACACGCTTCGGCACATTCGATGGCTGGGACTGGGAATTCGGAGACCCGGTAAGTACCGCGCCTTCATCGCGGCTCAAAAACCCCGACCATATCTACACCTCAAACGGAATCAAACAGGTGCGCCTCACCGTATTCAACAGCAACGGCTGTGTGGATACAGCTTACAGAAGCATCAATATACTGGACAGACCGCCACTCGCTCTCGCTTTCCGCGATACCCTCATCTGTACCCCGGATATCGTGCAATTACTCGCAACCGGTAATGGTCAATTCAGCTGGACGCCCAACCAGCGCATTACCGGACAAACCACCGGAAGCCCCGTAGTAAACCCCGTGACCTCTACAAAATATTATGTTGACCTGGATGAGAATGGTTGTGTGAACCGCGATTCGGTTATGGTTCGTGTAGTGGATCACGTTAGTTTGCAGATGATGCCTGACACAACCATCTGCCTCGGGGATACCATCCGCCTCCGGCTGCAATCAGACGGCCTCCGGTATTCCTGGACGCCCTCGCCTTATGTGCTGGATCCCATCTCGCCCGGACCGCGCGTGGCTACACCGGCCAACACCCGCTACCAGGTTACCGCCCGGATCGGAAGCTGCATGGCCCAGGGACTTGTGCAGGTCACCTGCGTACCCTATCCCTTTGTAAATGCCGGTCCGGACATCACTATCTGCTACCAGGCAGCTGCACAATTGAATGGCAGCACGGATGGTAACCGCTTTCTCTGGTCGCCCACCCAGCAACTGGCTCCCGCCACCAATCTAAATCCGGTGGCAAGGCCTGTTGGCACCACCGCTTTCGTGCTCACAGCCTATGATGATAAGGGATGCCCCAAGCCCTCCCACGATACCATGCTCGTAACCGTAATGCCTAAGATCATTCCATTTGCCGGTCGGGATACTGCCGCCGTAGTTGGGCAACCACTCCAGCTGCGAGCCAGCGGTGGAGTGAAATACCAATGGATACCTGCGCTCGGGCTCTCTGCAGATAATATCGCCGATCCTTTGGCAATATACAATACTTCGGTCAGTGGTCTCCGTTATAAAGTAAGAGTATTTGACAGGGCGGATTGCATGGACTCCGCCTTTGTTATGGTGAAAGTATTCAATACCAAAGCATCCGTCTTCGTCCCCAATGCCTTCACTCCCAATAACGACGGGAGGAATGATGTATTCCGTTTTGTGGCCGCAGGCATTAAAAATGTTGAATACTTCCGCGTGTACAACCGCTTCGGCCAGCTGGTATACAGCAACCCTACTGCCGGTATGGGCTGGGATGGCACGGTAGCAGGCAAACAACAATCACCCGGCACCTATGTATGGATGATCCGCGGCACCGATTACACCGGAGCCATATTCACCGAAAAAGGATTGATGGTCCTGATCAGGTAATACTCAGAGCAGGTCTTTGTTGATCTTTCCCAGGAATTGCTCCCGGTATTTCTCTCCCACCGGAATACGCTCCTGGTTGATGAAGATATGATTGTCCTCTATCCTTTTGATATGGTCCCGGTTGACAATATAAGAAAGATGGATGCGCGAGAAATTAGCAGGCAATGTTTCTTCCAGTTCCTTCATCCGCTTGTATACGATATGCTTGCCGCTGTTGGTATGGAACACCACGTAATCTTTCAATCCTTCGATCATAAGAACATCCTGGTATTCCAGTTGCACAATGGCCCTGCCGGTTTTCAGAAAGAGTTTCTGCGGTACAATGGCAGGCTGTGCCGGCTCGGCAGGAACAGACAGAAGGCTGGAGGCTTTCATTACCGACTTCAGAAAGCGGTCGAATGTGATGGGCTTCACCAGGTAATCCAGCGCATTCTTCTCATAGCTCTCTGCTGCAAATTCAGAATAGGCAGTTGTGAAGATGAAGAGCTGCTTCGGTGGCAGCAGGCTTGCGAGCTGCATGCCGGAAAGATGCGGCATATTGATATCGAGAAAGATCAGGTCGGCCCGGCTGCTCTTGAGTATCTCCAGAGCTTCCAGGGCATGATAACATTTATGTTGCAATTGCAGGTAAGGCACTTGGAGGATGTATTCCTCCAGCAGGTTCACTGCATATGGCTCATCATCTATCAGCATGCACTGGATCTTCATGCAACAGGAAATATTAATTGTACTTTATAATGATTGCCGCTCTGTTCCGTTGTCAAAGTAAAATCTTTTCCGAACAGCAACTGCAACCGCTTGCGTAAATTATCCAGCCCCACTCCGCTCCCACTTTCCTTTTCCACCGGATGCACCGTATTCTGCGTATTGAAATGCAAATACCCGTTCCCGATCTTCAGCATCACACAGATCTCGTTTTCAGCAATGGATTTATCTATCCCATGCTTGTAAATATTCTCTACCAGCGGGATCAGCAGCATGGGCGGAATACGAACCATCTCATCTACTCCTGCATGATCAAAGCGCAGGCTGGCTGCGTGCAGCATACGGATCTGTTCCAGTTCTATATAATTCTTCAGAAAATTGATTTCAACAGATAGCGGCACTTTTTCCTTGGGAGCTTCATCCACAAAATACCGCATGATGCTGGAGAGCCGGGCTATCACTGTTGCCGCCAGATCGCTTTTTGTATATGCGAGGTAATAGATATTATTGAGAGTATTGAATAGAAAATGCGGCTGCACCTGTGCTTTCAGCAGATTCAACTCTGCAGTAGCCTGCTGCACCTGCATGGTTTCCTGCTTCTGCAATAACAAAATATAATCATTCATGGTGCTGAGCATGGCGCCAAAAAAATAAGCCAGGCTCACCGTGATTGTACAGAAAGAAAACTGCGCCATACTGAAATTATAGAATTGCATTTTATGGAATGGAAACAGCAGCCAGTACTCTATGGCCATCCGCACCAGTATCAGTACAATCAGGAAGAGAAAGCTATATAAAAAGTATTCAGTTTTACGCCCTTTGCGGTAGAATCGCGGCATCATCCACACTGCATTGGTATATACAGCTACAATATATGAGCCCACACCGATAGCGCATGACAACACGGCCAGGCTTAAAGTGCTCCATTTCTGCACACTGTACAGGAGCAGAAAAAGAAAGAAGAAGATCCAGGTTGCCACCTGCCACCATATGAGTTTGCGCGTAAACACCGGTTATATCAGTTTTTGGGCCATTCAAATTACACAAAATAATGGACGGCCGGGCGGATGTCCTTTTTCCTTCGACCCATTGCCCTTTTTTTTCGATACTCCCTTTTTGCCTGCTTCCGTCGAAAAACAAAGGCAAGCCAGCGAAGGGATTTTTCCTCCACCGTTTCAGCCGGTAATATTGTTCCCGAAAACCTTACCAATATGAATTATTCATCAATCGATCGCAGATCATGGTTACGGCAGAGCTCACTGGCGCTGGCTGGCCTGGGCCTGGGAACCAGGCTGATGGCGGCTCCGGGGAACAACACGCTGAACATGGCATCCGCAGGAAATATGCCTGTAAAACTGAATGCCAACGAAAATCCATACGGCCCTTCTCCCCTGGCCCGCAAGGCCATGACAGATGCCATCAACAGCGCTAACCGATATCCCTGGCAGCTCACCACGCAGCTACGGGAACAGATTGCTGCACAACAAAAACTCACCAAAGAACATGTGCTGATGGGCGCAGGCTCTTCCGAGATCCTTGGACTGGTAGCTGCCCGGACCTCTGTTGAAAATGGCAATGCCGTAGTGGCCAATCCCACTTTCGGGATCTGGATGAATGCCATGGCCGCCTACGGCACGCCCATCATCCGGGTGCCACTCAACAAACATAAAACGCATGATCTACCGGAAATGAATAAGCGCATTTCCAATGACACCAAACTGGTTTACCTGTGTAACCCCAACAATCCCACAGGTACATTGATCCCATATCATGTGATGAAGGATTTTGTGGAGTCCGTACACCGGAATGCCATTGTAGTTGTTGATGAGGCCTATATCGAATATACTGATGAGAAGTCGCTTGCCCACCTGGTGGCTACAATGGACAACCTGGTAGTGGTAAGGACTTTCAGTAAAATATACGGACTGGCTGGAGCGCGGGTGGGCTATGCCCTGGCGCATCCGGACATGATTAAAAAGTTAAGCCAGCTGCAACCATGGGCCAATGCCGGACCCGGTGCGGTTTCACTGGCTGGCGCACTGGCTTCTTTGCAGGATGAAGCGTTCGTGAAAAGCACCCGGAAGCAGAATGAACAGGTACGCGACTTCACCTGCAAGGCCCTGCGCAAGGCGAATATTCCCTGTATTCCATCCGCCACCTCTTTCATTTATTATTCAACGGAAAGATTCAACGGTGACTTTCCCGCCACACTGGCCGCCAAACAGATCCTAGCCGGCAATATTGTGGAACAGGAAGGGAAATGGGCGCGCGTAAGTATAGGCACCCTCAGCGATATGCAACAATTTGTTCAGGTAATTGAAACCAGCTTCACCTAAAACAAAACATATGAAAAAACTGGGATCCCTGCTGTTCACCGCAACCCTGTGCACAGCATTGCTCAATCACACACAGGCACAGACCAATGATGAAGATGCAGCCGTGAGAGCCTGCCTGGAATTATATATGACCGGCGACGGGAACCAGATGGAAAAAGCCTTCCATCCATCCGCCACCATGAAATTCGTGGATTATAAAACAGGAGAATTCAAAGACGTTCCCATTGCGGAATTCCTGACGCGTGTAAAAGCCAATACAACAAAACCACAACGGAAAATAGAGATCGTTTCATTGAATATCGATGGCACCGCCGCTCAGGCAAAGATCAAAATTGAAGCAGGTACTGTACTGATGACAGACTATATGAACCTGCTGAAGATCGATGGCCAGTGGAAGATCGTGAGCAAGATCTTTTCCCGAAGGGATAAATGATATGGATGCAAGGGTGCAGTAGCCCTTACTTTTTGTGTTTTAAAAGCGGTCGTCCTTTCCAGGACGATCAGTTTTTTTATAGATAGTACCCAATAGAAAAGCCGCCCGGTAACAGGCGGCTTCAAAAACTTTATAGTTACCATCAATGCATTCCAGGGAATAATGGCCTGCTCCATGGAATAGTTACAAGCATCACAATCAACGCAATCAAAAAGCACCAGAAAGCTTTCTTATGCGCAGCAGCGCTGGTGGCCCTTTTCACGGCACCTCTGCCAACAGTGATGAGCACAATAGCGATGATCATACCAGTGATATGCTCCACCGCAAACAAACGGTATCCGCTGTTCTTCATCACTTCTCCCATACCAACACTCTGGATCAGCTTCAGTCCCCATGGACCGGCAATCCACTGATACAATCCGATCACCAGTGTAATGTGAGCCGAGATCATCAGGAAGAGGTCTGTTTTTTTGTCACCGGCATTCACAGGCCTTTTGCTGTTCATACCAGATAAATGTCTTAAAATGGCGATGATGATCAGCACGAGGATCACCCAGCGCAACAGATTGTGTAAATGAAGAAGACCGTTATACATAGCAAGTGATTTGGCGTGAAGGTACTGCGCAATTGTTGAATTATCCCATTAAAACACATCAACTTATTCAACCCAGTCCGCAATAAAGATATTGGTGTCACGCGTTCCGCCATTATTGCGGTTGCTGCAGAAAACGATCTGCTTTCCATCCATACTGAACATGGGAAAGGCATCGAAGCCTTTGTCGCGGCTCACTTTCTGCAGATTGCTGCCATCCCCGTTCATCGTGTACATATTAAATGGAAACCCTCTTTTGTATTCGTGATTGGATGCAAAGATGATCCGCTTGCTGTCCGGCATAAATGAAGGAGCCCAGTTTGCCTGTCCCAGACTGGTAATCTGTTTCGCATTCCCTCCATCGGCATCGGCCACAAATACTTCCATATTGGTAGGCGCTACCAGGCCTTCCGCCAGCAATGCTTTGTATTCCGTCAACTCGGTTTCTGTTTTCGGACGGGAAGCACGCCAGATCAGTTTTTTCCCATCTGGACTGAACCAGGCGCCGCCATCATAACCCGGAGTATGGGTAATCCTGCGCTCTTTACCGGTTTTCAGGTCCATCACATACAGTTCAAGGTCGCCATCTTTCACACTGGTATACACCATCTTCTTTCCATCAGGCGATAAAGTTGGTTCAGCATCATAGCCATCACTATGCGTAAGCTGCTTCACGATCTTTCCATTCAGGTCCGCCATGAAAATATCATAGCTTTTGTACAAAGGCCAGATGTATTTGTTTCCATATTTGGAACGATCCGGAACCGGCGGGCAATCATCGCCGCCCAGGTGCGTGGAGGCATAAATGATATGCTTGCCATCTTTCGTAAAGAAGCCGCAGGTGGTACGCCCCTTTCCGGAGCTGATCATTCTGTATTCGAAGGGCTGGCCCGGCTCAGGGATCCGGCCCGCAAAGATCTGATCGCATGGCAGCCCATCCCTGGCACTGGTACGCTGAAATACCAGCCATTTTCCATCATAACTGAAATAGGCCTCCGCATTGTCGCCCCCGTTGGTCAGTTGCCGCAGGTTCCTGAAATGCGACTCACCCGGAAAATGAAGCGTATCAGTTGTACTGATGATTGATTCAGGTTTATTCAAAGGCTTTTTGAATGCTGCAATAATGCCGGCCAGAAACAGGAAAACTGCCGGTACCAGTAAGATCTTTCTCATGATTGAAGGAGTTTATATTGCGGGGGTCAGGGCCGCATAAAGGTATTTTTGCAAACTACTGATTTTGTCAGAATATTGCCATAACACACTTGCTTAAAAACGGTTAGCTTTGCTGGCCTGCCTTTTGCTGGCAGGATCTGACACAATCGGGATTATGATCAACACCAGGAATATTTCCATCTATTGCATTTGCCTGTTGCTTTTTGTGGCAGCAGCCTGTGGCGGCAATGGCAGTGCTTCTGAAGCACTGCTCGAAAAACCGCCATATAAGGGACTTACAGACAGTATCGCCCGCTTCCCCAAAGATGCCGTTCTTTACAAGAAGAGGGCCGTGATGCTCTCTCTCAATAACAAACATGAACTGGCTACCGCCGATTACCAGCAAGCCTGGGCGCTGGCGCCCGATGAAAATACAGGCCAGGAATACGTGGCCAACCTCCTGCTGGTGAACAAACCGCTGGAAGCCGTTACCCTCCTGAAAGAATGTACCGGTAAATTCCCGGGCAACCCTGAGTTCAGGCGCAGGCTCAGTGAAGTGCTCATCCAGACCGGCAACAATGCAGCCGCCCTCAAAGAATACGATGCCATCATCAGCCTGGATTCCTCCAATTTTGAAGCATGGTATGAGAAAGGTGTACTGATGGCCCGCAGCGGAGATACCGCCAATGCCATCCTCTCACTGCAACGCGCATACGATTTACAACCTATCTACTTTATCGGTAACACATTGGCTGATATCTATGCCAGCTCCATGGACCCGCGGACTGTTGCCTTTTGTGATACCCTCATTGCCAGGGACTCGCTGAAACTGCAGGTGGAGCCGCATTTCATCAAAGGCAGGTATTATGCAGATAGTGATAAGTATCAGGAAGCGCTGAAAGAATTTGATGAATGTATCCGCCTCGACTGGAAATTCACGGATGCGCATCTGGAAAAAGGTCTGGTGTTTTACGAAATGAAAGATTACAAAAAAGCACTGGAAACCTTCACCTTCACCACCACCGTTTCCAATACCAATGCAGATGCCTGGTACTGGATCGGTCGTTGTTATGAAGCGATGGGCGAAAAAACAAAAGCCGTGGAGAATTACCGGAAAGCCTACGCCCTCGATAAAAGCTTCACGGAAGCCCGCGAAAGAGCCAAAAAACTGAACTAATGAACACATCATTTATGCCTATCATTGCCCCTTCCCTCCTGGCAGCCGATTTTCTTCATCTGGCGGATGCCTGCGATATGCTGAACAGAAGTGAAGCAGACTGGTTCCATCTGGATGTGATGGATGGGCGCTTCGTTCCCAATATCA
>NZ_JBQCGW010000252.1:0-23670 GCF_051955275.1 Pseudobacter sp.
TGGAATAACTTCAGTGAACAACAAAAAATTTTAAATGAAAAGAATCCTGTTTTGCCTGGCTGCCCTGATAAGCGGGCTGATCTCCTGGGCGCAGTCCGGGAAAAATATGGTGATCATCAAAGGCACACTAAAAGGCGATCTCAAGGGATATCCGAAGATCTACCTCATGACGCGCAGTAATACCGACTCTGCCATTATCACCAATGGAGAGTACAGTTTCTCTTTTCCATTTGAGCAGCCGGTGTTCAAATCTTTGTTCCCTGAATACCTGCGTCATGGAAATACCATGTACCAGCCTTTCGGTATCCTGATTGCCGAACCGGGTACTTATTATGTAAATGCGGAGACCAGCACCGGCATGGCCAGGTCTGCTGAAGTGAAAGGCCCGCAGGCAGCTGAGCTCTACCGGAAATTTGAACAGGAGAGCAGTGCTGCCCAAATGACCATCAGCAAAACGCTGGCGGCAATACATGGACAGAACTGGTATCGTGTGGATGAGAAAGATCCTGCTCATGCAGCTGTTCAGAAAAGCCGTGACTCTTTGCAGGATCTCCTGTACATTCCGGTGATTGAGCAGTTACTGAAGAAGCATCCTGATTCTTATGCAGGTGCTTTTGTGCTGTCAGGCTCCGGCAGGCAGATTGGTACTTTGGAAAAGAAAGAGCAGTTGCTTGGTTTGTTATCGAAAAAGATGCAACAGTCAGATGCTGGAAAGAAATTCTCCGATCATATCCAGGGAATTAAGAATTCAGGGATCGGTAAACAGGTAAAGAATTTTGTATTGCCTGATCCGCAGGACAAAGACTTTTCTTTTGATCAGTTAAAAGGAAAATATGTACTGATCGATTTCTGGGCCAGTTGGTGCGCGCCTTGCCGGCAGTCTTTCCCCCGTATGCGTGAAGTATATGCCACTTATAAAGGAAAGGATTTCGAGATCTACAGTATTTCCATCGATGAAAATAAATCAGCATGGCTGAAAGCAGTAAAGGATGAAAACAATCCCTGGCTGCAGACCCTGGACAACCAGAATATTTCGCAGAGCAGGTTTGCTGTAACAGGTGTGCCTTCCACTTTCCTGATCAGCCCTGATGGAAAGATCATTGCCAGTGAAGTTGGTTTCGATCCGAAAGGCGGCAGCCTGATTGAACAGAAACTGGCGGAACTGTTCGGTAAGAAAGTACCGTCACCCGCAGCTGTTGAGGAAAAAAAGAAGCCTGCTGCTCCGGTAAAGGCAATACCCATGACCAGAATGTAACACATCTTAAATCGTACACATGAACAGGATTATTTTGCTGATACTGGTATTGGGATTTGCCAAAGCCAATGCCCAGATGGGAGAAGCGCAGCAGGTGCATTGGGACTGGGATAGCGTAGGAACCTACAAAACCAATGCTGGGGCCGTATGGGATCTGTTGAAAGAAACGCAGAAGTGGAATGAGATCAGTAACGGGTTTGTAAAATCGGTAACAGTGAAGGGGGAGCACCCAAACCAGGTGCGTGAACTGAGTTTTACAGATGGCAGGGTAAGAAAGGATGAAGTAGCTCAGTTTCAGCCTGAGCATAAAATGGTGGTGATACAATTGGTTAAACCGTTACAACCGGGTATAGAAGAGGCGATGATGGCTTTCTTCCTGACTGGTGAAGGCGGGGAAGCAAAATTGCGCATAACCATTATGGTGAAAGGCGAGGTTAAGGCCAGGAAACAACTGGTGGAAGAACTGAGCAAGGAAGGGGCGGCATATTTAAAAGGAATAGGAAACCAGCTGGAGCTAAAATAAGAGAATAAAATAAAAGTAGAGGAAAGGCGGCAATATGCTGCCTTTTTTCGTTGAGTTATCGTCTGCTCTCCCTGATAGCCCTTTCAATTCTCCTGGCCCTCCTGTCTTCCCTGGAATTCTGCAGGGAGATCACTGCCCATACAGCAGCCGGGATCCAGCCGATCAGCGTGATCTGTAAGATCAGGCAGAGAATACCAGTAAGTATCCTGCCTCTCAGCATAAAAGATAACCAGGGAAGAAGAATTGCGATCAATGTCATGTCTTATCTGTCGTTTTGATTGTGTAATTATTACAGGCCGTTCGGACAATCACAAAAAATACCTGGGGATTTCCGCTTTTCAGCAGGTGATATCTACGATTGCAGGGGCAGAAAGTATTTTCTATTTTTCGCGGCAACCTAAATCCAGGAAATGAAAAACTTCTGTACCTTCCTCTGGCTGATGATCTTCAGTCTCCCTGTTATTGCGCAAACCAACGTCAAACCATCTTATAACGTACCGGATTCTTCCTGCGTGAATGAATGCAAGGCCCGTGTACAGCAGCTCAGGAAAGATGGAAACGCTGACCGCTTTCAAATGGACGAAAATTTCTTCTGCCATATTTCCCGCTACAGTAAAGAAACTTCCGCCAGTAAGCTCACTATCGTGAACCTGGGCGAAGAAAAAGTTATGTCAGTAACTATCCTTCAGATGCAGGTAAATGCTACCAATATCAAAGGGCAGACCGGCATCCTCACAGCAGATGAGCCGCTGGAGTTGCTGAAGAATGCGAACTTTGCAAGATGCAAAACCCTCAGCCTCGACCTTGGTAAAGGGAACTTCGCGACCGTAAAATTGAATGAAGTGGAATCTGTAAAGATCAGGATCACCTGGGAAGGTGAAGAAAAGATCTATACTGTGGGTAAGGAGAAATAATGGATTTCCTTTTTTGAGCCCTTATAAGAAAACATTAAGGTTTCCATATGCCCCGGGTCTGTAACTAAATGCTACCTTGCCCTACTTATCAAGAGGGTAAATCCCCTGGATTTCAGCCTGATACCCGTAGGAAAGGGGGAGATGGCATATAAACAGATAATTTCCTATTTTTACAACAAAGCAACCTATTAATATGGACAACTTTAATCAACCCTGGTCGGCACAAAGCGGCCAGCAGACCGTACCCCAAACGATCGCCAAAAATTTCATGGCCAATGTGTTCCTGTGGATGTTTGCAGCACTTGGCATTTCTGCCTTATTCGCATTTTTGTTTGCTAACAATCTTGATCTTCTTTCTTACCTGGTAGATTTCGAAACAGGTAAGTTGACCATCTTTGGCTGGGTAACCATGTTTGCCCCGCTCGGATTTGTGCTGCTGATGTCCTTTGCTTATCAAAGGCTTTCTGCCAGCGCTATTACGCTCCTCTTTGTTTTGTATGCCATCATCAATGGTATCAGCTTCAGCTTTATTCTGCTGGCTTATACTTCAGGCTCCGTGATCGGCTGTTTCGCTTCTGCTTCTGCAATGTTCGGCATCATGGCCGTTATGGGATATACCACTAAAAAAGACCTTACCAGCTTCGGCAGGATCCTTACCATGGCCCTGATCGGTATCCTGGTTGCCATGCTCATTAACTTCTTCCTGAAGAGCAGCACCATGGATTATGTGATCAGCATCATCGGTGTAATGGTATTCACAGGTCTGACCGCGTATGACGTTCAGAAACTTAAACGCATTGGTGCAGGTCTGGAGTACGGTGAAGTTCCCGCTACTGAAACAAAGAAACTTGCAGTAATGGGCGCTCTGAATCTCTACCTCGACTTCATCAATATCTTCCTCTTTTTGCTCCGTCTGTTCGGAAAAAGGGATTAATATGATATAAATGATTTTCAATAAAAACCCTTCAGGTCTCCGGATTTGAAGGGTTCTTTGTTTTCAGTAACGCAGATCATTTTACCGATAACCCTGAAAAGTTAGCCTGGTACTTTTCAAAAGCCTCCATATCAGGGAAGTTGAATCGTAATACCAGGTAAAGATCTTTGATCTTTTTTACACCAAAGAAATGTCCCATTTTATTCCCTTGTAAATCGGTAACCCCGGTTATATATCCTGCAAATTCGGTATTGCCCAGTTTCAGTTTTCCATAAAACATATCGCTGAACATTTCATCAGTGCACTTCCGGCAGGTGATGCGGAGAAAATCATAAGCGTCCGGATAGGTGGCCTTTGTAAGCCCGAAGAAAAAGGTTTTATCTGCGTTGTAATCCAGTGGCTGTTTAACGGTTTCTGCATTTGCATTCAGGATAGATACAGCAAAAAGCGTAGCGATGGAACTGGTATGGAATTTCTCAAACTGTGCGGCAGGCAGCTGAACGGGTTTATTATAACCATCGATATTGCTCTGCGCTGATCCTGCTTTCACATATATGCCGGGTTTGGCGATAGCATTCAGCAGATACCAATCTTTCTGCAATGGGAATATGATGCCCAGACCATCATTACGATAAGTCCAGGTAGAATCGATATAGCCAAAGTCCACCGAACTGAATTTGTCCGGAGTCTGGCTATATGTTTCAGATAGAAGAATAGTGCTGAAGAGCAGCAGGAACAGCAATTTCATTGGGTCAATTTAGCATCTTATGATGATATTCTGATAGAAAAATCTATGAGTATTATCAAGTGGATTTTTCTTTCTCTCACATTCCTCTGCCCAAATAACTCAATATAATGCAGATATAATTTAGTCAGCGTCTCCTCTTCCATTGTAGTTTGAATCCTTTCCCGCCCGGGCTTCCGGAAGGGGATGCCATGCTAACTAAATTGTCTATATGAAAAGAAATTTTACCCGATGTCTGGGGTTGCTCTTTGCAACCTTCCTCTCATTCTTTGCGATCAATTCCGGCGCACAAACGCCGCTGGTCTATCTTGAAAACGGCAAACTGGTCTATACGCCGTATGCCAACCAGGGACAAACAGAAGCCATCAACCGCGTACCTGATTTTTCCAATTCCGGTTACCGGGGTGGAGGTGTAAGCCTGCCAGAACTTCGGGTGGTTGAAACCCTTACTCCTGTTGAAGGAGATTGCCGTGCCCTGATACAGGCGGCCATCAACCGCGTATCTGCACTAACGCCGGATGCCAATGGATTTCGTGGTGCCATTTTACTGAAACGAGGCTTGTACCTGGTGGAAGGGCCTCTTACTATCCGCGCATCCGGTGTGGTGCTGCGGGGTGAAGGCAATGGTACGGATGGGACAGTATTGAATGCCACGCAGAAATCGCAGCATACCCTGATTGTATTGCAGGGCAGCGGAAGCGGATATGGAGAAGTGGCAGGCACCAAAGCCCGCATCACACAGGAATATGTGGCCACTGGCGCTACCAGTTTTCAAGTTGCTGCAGGGCATGCATTCACTGTTGGCGATAGAGTAGTGATCCAGCGAACTCCTAATGAAGACTGGATCACATTACTGGATGTTGCGCAATACGGATGGGTAGCATCCGGTTACAAGACCACATTTGAAAGAATTATCACTGCCATTAATGGAAATGTAATCACAGTGGATATTCCTGTGATGGACCCCATGGAAATCCGTTACGGAGGTGGGGAAGTCTTCAAATCAAATCTTACCGGCCGCATTTCTGAAAGTGGTATCGAGAACATGCGGCTTGAGTCTGATTTTGAAGGCGACAGTGATGAAAGCCACGGCTGGAACGGCATACAGTTCAACAGGGCTGAAAACTGCTGGGTGCGCGATGTGGTGGTGAAATATTTCGGATATGCTGCTGTCAGTCTTTCTAATATGTCGCGCTTCAACACCATTCAGGATTGCGCCATGATCGATCCCAAATCTGTTACAACAGGTGGCAGGAAATATTCTTTCAACATAGAAGGAAATTCCACTTCCAATTTCTTTCAGCGCTGTATCACCTGGGGAGGGCGCCACGATTATGTCAGCGGCTCCAAAGTCCCTGGCCCGAATGTTTTCCTGGATTGCGTCTCTGAAAATACACAGTCCGATATCGGACCGCATCATCGTTGGGCAACCGGTCAGTTGTATGATAATGTGTATGGCGGGCAGATCCGTGTACAGAACAGAAAAGAAATGGGAAGCGGCCATGCCTGGGCAGGCGCACAGATCATGTTCTGGAACTGCCATTCTACAAAAAGTGATATCAAAGTGGAAAGTCCTGCTGCCGCGCGAAACTGGGGTATCGGCTGTATCGGCGTCACTAAAAATGGAAATGGTTACTGGGAAAGCTGGGGTACCCATATATTGCCACGCAGCCTTTATCTCCAGCAACTGGAAGAACGCCTCGGGACTGCGGCAGTACAGAATATTGTCACTCCGGAGCAACTGAACAATACGCTGCGTGCGGCTTTGAGAACACGTATCACAAAGATTGTAAATGAGGCAAAAGTTTACCTGCCTACACTTCCCGGTGGAAATACAGCAGCCTTTGATATTACAGATAATGGAGGCGTGCTGACAGCCCAGTTCGTAAGTAACAGGCCGCTGGAAAATTTCCCGAATATTATCGACAACGATATCAACACAAAGTATTACCAGAACGGCAAGAAAGCGTTGTGGGTGCAATACCGCTCAACGGTTCCGGCTATCGTAACACGCTATACCATCACATCGGCCAATGATGTGGAGGAGCGGGATCCGAAGGACTGGACCCTGCTTGGATCCAATAATGGTACTACCTGGACCACACTGGATACCCGCTCTGAAGAAGACTTTCCCACGCGTTTGCTTACCCGGACTTTCGAGATCAGCAATACGGAGGCGTTTTCTTATTACAGGCTCAATATCATCTCCAACGGAAATAATAACAATACCCAGTTTGCAGAATGGGAACTATGGCAGCGTAAAACACAGACCATTTCATTCGGTGATATTCCGGAGCTGACTTACGGAGACGATCCAGTGGAGCTTGCTGTGAGTGCGGGCTCGGGCCTCCCGGTTACGCTGGAGGTGGTATCAGGAAATGCAGTGGTGAATGAGGAAGGAATTCTTACCGTGCATGGCGCCGGAGAAATTGTGATCCGCGCAACCCAAACAGGAGATTCAAATTATTTTCCAGCACCTGCCGTTGAAAGAACGGTGATGGTAGCAAAGGCTCCGCAGCAGATCAGTTTCCCTGCCATCGCCAACCAGGTAAGGACAGCTACTTTATACCCGGGCGCTACTGCTAACTCAGGACTGGCTGTGGGATATTATGTTGCAGCAGGGCCTGCAACCGTTTCCGGCAATACCATCCACTTCAATGGGGAAGGAGAAGTACTGCTGAAAGCTTATCAGCAAGGCAACGAAAACTATCTGGCAGCAGATTCCGTGGAGCGTCGTTTTGTGGTTTTTGGAACGGAAACAAAAACTTCCAACTTCCGTTTAGTGATTGCTCCCAATCCTACACGTGGTCCTTTAAGCGTTCTCATACTGAACAAAAAACGGGATGGGAAATATACATTCAGGCTCACTGATCAGTTTGGCCGAGTGATCGGGACCTGCATCATTGCAGGAAATGATATTGCCAGCGTGGCTTTATTCAATCTGAATAATCAGCCGAATGGATCCTATTATCTCTTTGCTTCCAATGGGGAAGAACAACTTGTCCGGATTATCATCAAACAGTAAAGAGTAAAGTATATAAGTGTCAAAGCCCGCTCCAGGAGCGGGCTTTGACACTTATAAGAATAGTATGTTATAATGCAGGTTTTCTTCCCAGCATCCTGATAAACCTGAAGTGAGAATTAACGGCTGCTCCGAGGGTAGGCAGGTGATTATAAGGCAGGTTGAATGCTGCGCATTCTGACCGTACAAGTTTACTGATGGCAGGATAGTGAACATGACTGATCCGCGGGAAAAGGTGATGTTCTATCTGGTAGTTCAAACCACCCGCATACCAGGAAATGAATTTATTACCTGCAGAGAAGTTGGAGGTAGTTCTCACCTGGTGGATTGCCCATTCATTGTCTATGTTTTTTGCGTCAATGCCAATAACATCAAATTCAGTTTCTTCAACCACATGCGCCAGCTGGAAAATAATGGAAAGGGTTAGTCCCAGACTGATATGCATCGCCACAAAACATATTAAACCTGGCAGCCAGCCTGTTAATACAATGGGTGCTACAATGTAAAATACAATGTAAAGGATCTTGCTGGTCCAGAAGATCATATGATCATTCCTGGACATTCTTGAAAGCGGCGTATCAACGATCTTCTTCCTGAAATATTTCTCAAAGTCCTGGAAAAGGATCCAGATCATTGAACTGAATGCATACAATACCGGCGTGTAAATATGTTGAATTCTATGCACAGGCACCCATCGCTGTGTGCTGCACATCCGGATAAACGGACTTTTGGCGATATCATCATCAATGCCATCGATATTGGTGTAGGTGTGATGAATGATATTGTGTTTCTGCTTCCAGATAAAGCTATTGCCTCCCAGGGCATTCAATGTAAGGCCGAACATCTTGTTCACCCATTTGCGGGAAGAGTAGCTGCCATGGTTGGCGTCGTGCATTACATTGAAACCGATGCAGGCAAGCACAAATCCCAGGAGCAGGCTGGAAAGAACTCTTACCAACAAGGGCAGCGGTGCGGCCAGCATGATCGCATAAAAGCAAAAGGCTGCAGTGATCAAAATAGCCGACTTGGTGTATAGATGGATATTTCCTGTTTTCTTTTTGCCGGTGCTTTCAAAGTATTTATCTACCGCGGATTTCAAAGAAGTAAAAAAGACCTGGTTCTTGTTGTTGAAACTGACTTTTGCCATTTAAGGGGTTTGGATAAAAATCGTCTTTTTAAATGGTAATAATTGTTAAATCCAGGGATATGTTTTTTTAAGGTTCCAGGCAGTCATTTTATTCTCTTAGAAACAAACCGGAATAATTGTATATTAGAGAACAGTAACCACCACCGGCAGGGCATACTGTATCATACATCCCGACCTGCGAATTCAAGTAGCCTGATCTTACCCTCATCAAATCCGGATTACCCTTGTGTATGTAAAAAGATACTTCAAAACGATACATATGAGGAAATTCTGTTTTTTTCTGTTTAGCGTAATCGTCCTGGCATGCAATAACCAGGAAAAGCAAAAAGAGACTGCTGCATCCAATAAAGATGCTCAGGCAATAGGCTGTTACAGTCCGCAAACAACCGACAAAGCATGGTACTCTTCAGGGAAGAAAGCTCCTAAACTCAGTGGTCTTGCCGGAATTGATTGTAAGATTACCACCACTTCACAAGAAGCACAGGAGTATTTCAACCAGGGAGTGATGCTGGCATATGGTTTCAATCATGCTGAAGCAGCGCGCTCTTTCTTTGAAGCGCAGCGGTTGGATAGTAATTGTGCCATGGCTTACTGGGGATTTGCATATGTGCTGGGCCCCAACTACAATGCAGGGATGGAGGAAGACAATTTTCAGCGAGCGTATGAGGCGGCTGAAAAAGCGAAATCCCTTTCTGCGAATTGTACTCCAAAAGAAATTGCCTTGATCGATGCGCTGACTGTGCGCTATGCTGCGCAACCTCCGGCAGATCGTGGTCCGCTTGATATTGCATATGCTGCCGAAATGAAAAAAGTGTTTGACAGGTTTCCGTCCGATCCGGATATCGGTGCGCTGTACGCAGAATCCATCATGGATTTGCATCCCTGGGACCTGTATGATAAAACAACTAAAGCTCCCAGACCATGGACGCCGGAACTGCTCAGGGTTTTGGAGCACCTGATGAAGATCAACCCTTCGCATCCCGGGGCTCATCACTTTTATATTCATGCGCTGGAAGCTTCTGCCACACCCGAGAAAGCATTGCCAAGCGCAAAACTGTTGCTGACGCTGGTTCCCGGCTCAGGCCACCTGGTGCATATGCCTTCGCATATTTACATCAATACCGGTGATTATCACCTTGGATCTGTTTCCAATATTGAAGCAGTCAAAGCAGATAGCAGTTATACTACCAACTGCCATGCACAGGGTGCGTATCCGCTCGGATACTATCCGCATAATTATCATTTCCTGGTGGCTACTGCTACCCTGGAAGGCAATGCAGCACTGGCCTGGGAGGCTGCTACCAAATTACAACAACATACTTCCGGAGAGATCATGCGCATGCCCGGCTGGGGAACATTACAACATTATTACACCATACCCTGGTACACGGCAGTGAAACTTTCCATGTGGGATACGATCCTGGCAATCAAGTCTCCTTCACAGGATCTTGTTTATCCCCGCGCCATCCTGCATTATGCAAAAGGCATGGCTTATCTGGGAAAACATGATCTGCCAAATGCCCAAAAGGAAATGGACAGTCTGGCTGTACTGGCTGCCGACACCACACTCAAACATATTACTATCTGGAATATCAACACCACGGCTGACCTGGCACAGATCGCTACCAAAGTATTGTCAGCAGGAATTGCATTCCAGCAAAAGAATACTGACAAATCCATTTCATTGCTGAAAGAAGCTATTGTGATGGAAGACAATCTTAATTACAATGAACCGCCGGACTGGTTCTTTTCCATAAGACATCACCTTGGTGCTGTTTTGCTGAAAGCCGGGAAATTCAATGAAGCGGAGAAAGTGTATCAGCAGGATCTTAAAACATGGAAGAAGAACGGATGGGCGCTGATAGGCCTGCACAATGCTTTAGTGAAACAAAATAAGCAGGAAGAAGCAAAGAAAGTATATGCCTCATTCACGGAATCATGGAAATATGCAGATATAAAGATCGGATCCTCTTCAGGAATGGTAGATTGATGAAGGGCTGTAAGTTTTACTGGTGTTTGTTCCTGATAGCTGGAGTGGCCGGGTTATAGAAAGGAGAACGACCGCCTCCATAGTAATCGCTTCGGCCAATTCCAAAACTGCCGGAAATGGAAAATGTTCGGTCATTGCTGATATACATCAGACCCATTTGTGCAGTGGAATAAGTGCCGAAACTGTTCGGGGTCATGAAGCCGTTATTCTTGAACATCCCTGGTTGGTAGGGAGCATTGATATAAGGGAAATAGGAAGGCGCCACAGAAACGCCTGCAAACGCCAGTACGTTATTCGTTAGCTGGCGATTGATCTGTAAACCAAGCGGTACAGATAAAAAGCTGCTATTGCCTCCATTGAATGTAGTGAGGCCGGCGGAGATCCCCGCATATTTGGTGAGAAACCATTTCTTTTGAAGGAGGCTGGTGTCGATCTTCTGATTGAATTGTCTGAAACCCGGCTGTATGCCGTTCATGGCGCCAAAGGCCAGGGGCGACTGTGCCTTTACCGTCACAGCCGATACTAAGATCGTGGCAATCAGTATTATCCGTATCATCCATATAAAGATACACTTCCCGGCCGAAATGGAAAAGAAGACGGTTTCCATTAACATAAATTTCCCAGGAAAGGCTACAAAGCCTCCGTTATGCGGTTTTCTATGATGTGCATTAATCTTTCAAAACGTGGGAATAAACGTTCTTCAGCCGTGGAAGGTGAAGCCAGGGCCTGTTCAAGCTGCTTCCTGGAAAGATCAAGTTGTATGTTTTTTGTCAGTTCTTCATTTTTTATAATATCCCGGCAGTAGGTGACATCGAGATCTTCCCCATTATAATTCAATGAAAAAATGTAAACCAGGTTCTGCATATTGAAAAGTTCGATATAAGCATACAGAACACCAGAGGTTTTACTGCCATGAATGTGCAGGATATGTGACACTTCGTTTTCGTGCGGATAGTGAACGGGACGGTTTTCAGGAGCGTAATATTGGTAGATAGGATCTGTGTGTTCACCCCTGATGAACGACTTTATCGTATCGCAATATTGTTTAGGATAGCCTTTTGACAGATAGTAATTGAGACAGATCTTGGCGATGGCCCTGAAATAACCAGGGCTGCCTGAAAAGGACTTGTCTTTTTTTATGGCTGTTATAAAACGGTCGTGCTGGGCAATATTGCCATCTTTTCTGGAACTGATTGCTGCATTGGTCTTCTGTGCAGGGGCTTCCGTGTTCAGCAGCGTGTAGAAACGCGCTAATCTGGATGCAAGTTCATTATCGATACTTCTCCCGAATTTCTCATTGCAGGTTTTGCACAACAGGTTATACGCTTTTCTCTTCCCTCCGATGGAGTTTGGTAGAATATGTTCTGCTGATCTTGTTTTTCTGTTGAGCGTGGTCCCGCAGTTGTAACAATCCATCTTACTGGTTTGAAGCGATATTAATTCATTCTAAAAGCCTTCTTCCACCTCGAAGCTGACCTTCTGTTTTGTTTTGGGATGCATGAATTCAAGAAAAGCGGCGTGGAGACATAGTCTTTCTGCAGCTGTTCCATACAGATCGTCTCCAACAATGGGTGCATTAAGGCCCAGCTCATGGGCTGAGTGCATGCGTAACTGGTGCGTCCTTCCGGTAAGCGGCCAGAAGTCAACTTTGGTGGTTGCCTGGTATCTTTTTATCGTTTTCCATTTTGTAACGCTTTTCTTTCCTGATTCAAAACATACCAGCTGTCTGGGGCGATTGAACAGATCGGGAGAAAGCGGGAGATCGATCTCTCCTTCCTGCTGATCGAGAACTTTGGAGAGCAACGCTCTGTAACGCTTCCTTACTTTGCGTTGAAGGAACTGTCTTTGAATATGTTTGTGCGCCTGGTGGGTTTTGGCAACAACCAGGAGGCCTGAAGTGCCCATGTCGAGGCGATGAACAATGCGTGGCTCAACATTGCCCAATATCTTTTTTAATCTGGTGTAAACCGAATCATGAATGTCTACACCAGGTACAGAGCGCAGACCGGCAGGCTTGTTCACCACCACCAAACTTTCATCTTCGTACACGATATCAAGGCTGCTGTTCTCTTCCGGTGTGCGCAGGAAAGGGCTATCATCAACAGGAATCCCTTCGAGCATATGCGCCAGAATGGGTTTGCATTTTCCTGTGCAGGCGGGATAAAATTGTTTGTGCTTTCTGATCTCTGATTTTGGCGCTGCTCCCCACCAGAACTCAGCCATGGCAATTGGTTGGTAGCCGTTTGCAAATGCATATTGCAATAGTTTGGGGGTAGCGCATTCGCCCGCAGCTGAAGGCGGCTTTCCGAATGCAGTCAGACTGAAGATCTCCTGTACACTTTTCTTTTTTCCGTCTTTGTTTAAGAACACATACTGATCAAAAAGCTGCTGTTGCAGCGCTGCTGATCTTTCTTTACGCTCTGTTTTCAAAAGCTCGATATCCGTGTCGGATCTTTCGAGAATGGTTCTGATTGCTGTGATGCGCTGTTCCCATTTGTTTGTAAGCACTGTAAGCTGGTGCTTATCGTGCAAGCTCAGTTTGATCAGTTGAGCTTCCAGCGCTTCATAATCCTGTTGGTTCAGGATCGTTTTATTCTCTTCCCGGATCTTCTTCCGGTTGTCTTTGTTTTCCTTCAGTTTTTTTTTGAAAGTGGAGATTTCCTGTAAGCTTTCGGCAGATAATTTTTCGAGATCGGATTTCAGCTGCTGATAGCTTTCGTTGGAACTGATTTCTTTGATGCGGGCATTGACTGAATTGATGATCTCAATTCCTTTCAGGAAAAAACTGTTTTCAACCAGCATGTCGAAGACTGGCGGCACAAATCTGGGGTGATCGTTGGTATTTCCCAGTTTTCCTGAAAAAGCAGACAGGTACCCCAGCTTCCCATTTACATCCTGTACTACCAGTACACCGAACATTTTACCGATTGCCATCCCTTCTTTGTCATCAGCCAAACCAAAATTATGATCAAGGTCTGTCTGTGTTTCCAGGTAATGCTGGAGCCCGGCAACGGCAATCAGAGTCAGTGGATGGGGCTCGTAATAGAATGGAAATGTAAACCGATCCGGCAATGCAATGCCATCGATCTGCCTGTCCGTAAAATAAGAAATCTTATTTTGAGTATTGTCTGTCAAGAATTTAGATTCGTTTGATCCGCAAAAATATCATATCTTTTTGCTATCGCCCGGAATTTTAACGGATACCATTTCATTCAGCGTCATCACATTCTTAAGTGCGTCACCGATGGTGTTATTGAAGTATACATAAACGTCTTTGCCCGTCATGCGCCAGTTTGTGATTTGTATTGCCTGTTGCATGAGGAATTCATCCGGATAACCACCGCGGTAATCGCCTGCCGGCCCATGAAAGCGCAGGTAAACGAAGCTTGCTTCTTTATTAAGTTGGTGGTTGGCAGACCTGGGCATATCGTGCAGCACGATACTGCAATTGTATTCATCCGCCATTTCAAAGACTTCTCCAATGTACCAGGATGGGTGCCTGAATTCAACGGCCACCTTCCAGCCATGGTATGACGAATTGCTCTGAATGATGCCCAGCAGATCTTCCACCTGTGCATACCTGTCAATGGTCAGCGACGGTGGGAATTGTATGAGCAGGCATCCTTTCTTTTCTCCAGCCTGGTCGATCACTTCCATAAACTTCGATACATCTTCCTGTTTGAAAGCAAAGGGTTTTACGTGGGTGATTTCCTGCCATAATTTAAAAGTGAAGACAAATTCTTCCGGCACAGTTTCCGCCCATCTTTTGACGGTTGCCGCTTGCGGTACTTTATAAAATGAGCTGTTTACTTCAAGGCTGTTCAAAAGGGAAGCATAATAAGTAAGCCGGCTCTTATCTCTGAACTCCGGTGGCATAGCCAGTTTATTGGGAACCGGTAAAACGATGCCGCTTGTGCCTGATCTGTATGATCCGATGAATGATTTGGGCATTCCTGGTCTTTGGTTCAGCTACCTGCAAAAATGCTTCCAGCCCGGTCATGGAACGAAAGCAAGAGGCCTGAGTCCGGGTGATGCAGGGCTCAGGCCTTTGATATAGTTACTGCTTCAGGTGCAGCATTTACATCATCTTTTTATCTTTAATGACCATTGTGTTGGTCCATCTGTCCTGCCATGGGTTGCAAACTTCGCCGAAGGCGCTGAACACGCAAAAGGGAACTGCCCGGCTGAAGCCTCTGCCAAAGGCAGTACTGGTGGAAATGGGAGTACCATCGAGATTGACTGCCCTGGTTTTAGTAATGTACTTTCCAACGGATTTTCCTTTGAGTGCGGCTTCCACTACTGACATGAACAGGCCATAGAGAATGAGGGAAAGGAGCCTGTCCACCAGGTTGGCGCCGGTGCTTTCATCATCCAATGATGCAAACATATCTGGCGACAAGGCGGCGAGGAACACAATAACAACAATGGCAATCAGGTAAAATACGATCAGATCAATAACATAGTTGGCAAAACGTTGACCTGTACTGGCTCTTTCATAATAAAATTCATCTGCCAGTAAATCTTCGGTTGGTTGATTTGGTTGCATAGGGTAAATTTAGGGCCCTTTCAATTGGGGTAAGAGGCAAAATACATGTAATCAGCAAGTTTGCAAAATCTGCTCCATTTAACTTTGGTAGAAATATTCAGTGGTATTTCCTTCACTCGCAATGGCATCTAAAATAAATTTGCGCAACCAGATAATTGCACTTAAATTAGCAACCAGATAGTTGCAAATAAAGAAAGATGGAAACAAGAAGAGATATTTTTCAGGCAATTGCGGACCCTACCAGGCGCGCAATAATCACCCTGATTGCCTTGCAGGCAATGACGCCTAATGCTCTTGCCGAGCATTTCAATACAAGCAGACAAGCTGTTTCAAAGCATATCAAAATATTGACAGAGTGCAAATTGGTAAAACAGGAACAACAAGGGAGGGAAATATACTATTCGCTCCAGATTCAGAAAATGAAGGAGATTGATAAATGGCTGGACCAGTTCAGAAAGTTGTGGGAAATTCAATTCAATCAACTTGACAAAGTATTGGCAACACTTAAAAAACAAAAAAAATGACAACTAATCTGCTGTTTGATTTTACAGTTGACAAAGCCACAAAGACAGTGTTCATAACCAGAGAGTTTGATGCTGAGCTTTCGCTGGTATGGGATGCTTTTACCAAAGCAGAACTTCTTGATCAATGGGTGGCGCCTAAGCCCTGGACTTCAAGAACAAAACATATGAATTTTGAAGTAGGTGGGCGACGATTCTATGCAATGGTAAGTCCGGATGGCCTGGAGCGTTGGGCAATTCAGAAATACACGTCCATTACACCAAAGACCAATTTCAAAATGTTCAATGCTTTTGCAGATAAGGATGAGAACCCTGAACTGCCAGGTTCTGATTGGGATTTCAATTTTAGCGAACAGGGAGGGATAACGAAGGTGAATATTTCTATTTATAACGAGTCGCTTGAGCGTTTGGAGAAGATGATTGAAATGGGCTTCAAAGAAGGATATGCAGCTTCAATGCGGAATCTGGAGAATCTGATAAGGAGTTTGTCAGGAGAGTAGTAAAAACAGCTGCAAGTATCAATATATTTCAGATACAGGGATTCGGTATTTGTAATTTAAATAGCCTTCCGCATTGTGGTGCGGTGGGCTTTTTAATTATGGGGATTCACCGGATTCATTTCGCATCTGTAAAAGGAAAATTCAATGGAACTCATGGACTTAAGCATGAATGGAAATTGAATAAAAGTAATGTATGACCATCTGCCCTCATGCTCAAGGATCAAGATGGAAGTGCCGGTTTTAGTTCTTTCCTGAAAAGCATTATATTAGGTAAAATTTAATTATGCCTTCACTCCTGGTTTATCCTCCTTATATTCTAGCTGAATGGATTCCTGTAAAAGAAAGGCCAAAACATATCTATAAGATTGAATTTTACGGTGATATTGACGGGAATCGCTGGACAGCTATTATTGATCTGATACTAGCATATAAGCCGATCAAGGCAAAGTTTATAGAGATCTTGTCAACAAAAGTTCGATATAAAATTGGTTGTACAGAAATATCGTTAGCAATTTTTGGCGAAGGTGGCTCAGTACTTAGAAATTTCACTCCCAGCAAAACTATTAAAGGAAAGTATACACAAAGTGTACAAGTCAACCAGAATAAATCATACAAAATATCTCCTGCAGTAAAAATGGAAAATGCTGAAATTCAGGGGGGAAGCTATGAGAGTGGGAAAGGACAGCAATTCACTCATACAGTTGAGTTTGAATGCGAAGAAAAATATCTTGCAGAAAGGCACGAGATCAGTGGTGTTGAATGGACTCTGACACATCCTCCACAGCAAACAATGCTTCGCAATTTTATGTATGGAAATATGCTTCTTAACGCAGTTTTTGAATGGTCTGGTCCAAAGTCAGGTAATATTACTGTGATTCCTCTGAATATAGGTGTGTTCAATGTGAAAAATGAACACATTGGTCCTCGTGCTTCGATGATGACAGAATTCTTCTTATTCTGCAGGGGGCACCGGGTTGCCAACCGTAATGGAGTAACATTTAAATTTGAGATCCAATGAATATTGAACAGCCTGATGAAGGATTATTCCCGATTGATCCTGATCCCATTGAGATCGATGAAACTGATCTGCAAATAATCGGAAAAATAGAATCTATTGGAGAAGGGAGTGTTAGGGAGTATGCCAAAATAGAAGGTTTTGATATCTCTAGGTTTCAGGAATTTGTCAGAGAATCAGGACTGGAAAACGATGATACTGCTAAAGCAATAATGCATGAGATTGCCAATGGGGATTTCGCAAAACATCCAACCCGAGATACTCAGGAAACAAAAATAACATTAAGTACAAAAGATAAGGTCGATCAACGTATTTTTAGTGATATCTTATCTAAACAAATTGGCGGTGACAAAGTAAGCATCTCTGATATTTCCAAAGGGATATATCCGGAACTGAGGAAAGCAATTTCAGTCGCATTCGGTGCTGCGAGTATGGCGCTGATACCAGGTGTATTTACAGCCGTGCTGACTTTTTTATATCATTCAAGACAAAAGCGGACAATTCAATTGACAAATGAAAAGACAAAGAGGACAGTTGAAATAAATAGCCGGATGAAGGAGGCTGAGTTAAATGAAATAATAAAAGATTTGCTCGAGGTTGTGAATTAGTTTTGATATTCTTCGTTTCAAGAAAAATGAAAGCAACGAAAAAGTCAAATTGAGGTACGCTAAATGAAATACAGCAATCCTTAAATACAGGATAAAAGTAGTAGGTTACACAAGAAAAGGCTTTAAGTCAATTGAACTTAAAGTCTTTTTCTTTTGGTCACTAAAGATGGGCAATTGTCGAACTTGTTTAATGAAAAATGTGAAAATAACCTACAAGGATTAAGGCATAACTAATCTGTATAAATGGCCATCAGTAAGAACTTGCTGTTTATTGTGCCAGGAAAATTATTCCCTTTCCAGTTTTTGCCAAAAGGCAAATTTTGTCATTTTTACTTTAAAGACCTTTGTTTCATTCTTTAATGCTAAAATGAAAAAAATGGCAAAGACGGTATTAGTTACAGGCGCTTCTTCCGGAATTGGTAAGGCAACCGCTATTTACCTGTCCCAAAAAGGATATAAGGTTTATGGTGCAGCACGCAGAACTGAAAGGCTACAGGAATTAATAAAGTACGGTGTAAAAATTATTGCACTTGATATCACCGATGATGATAGTATTGTGTTCTGTATTAATAAAATAATTACAGAAGAAGGGAAAGTTGATGTACTTATAAACAGTGCAGGCCTCGGCTCATATGGCTCTCTGGAAGATGTACCCATTGCAGAAGCTAAAAATCAACTGGAAATAAATCTGTTCGGTGCTGCCCGGCTGATACAATTAGTGTTGCCAGGCATGCGTGAAAATAAATACGGGAAGATCATCAATATATCCTCCGTAGGAGGCAAAGTTGGTTTACCTATGGGTAGTTGGTATCATGCCAGTAAGTTTGCAATAGAAGGTTTGAGCGATTCGCTGAGAAATGAAGTAAGAGGATTTGGAGTAGACGTGATAGTTATTGAACCAGGCGGTACTAAATCCGAAATGATAGCAATTGGTGCAGCAGATCTGATGCGAGTTTCCGGTAATACTGTATACGGTAAGCTGGCTTCAGGAGTTCAAAAAATGTATGCATCGATGGAGAAGAATGCCGTCGACGCTGTTGTGATAGCCAAACTTATACTGAAAGGCATTGAAGCAAATAATCCTAAAACAAGATATATAGGAGGAGCAATGGCCAAACCCATGTTGTTTATCAGGAGAATATTGTCTGATAAAGCGTTCGATAAGATGTTAATGAGTCAGATGAAATGAAATATTTATGGAACAACTTATTAATTATTTATTGCAGTTCGGACAACTTAACCAGCAACAGATAGACCTTGTTAAAAGCAAGGCAAGGGTAAAGACAATAAGGAAAGATACATATTATCACGAAGCTGGAAAGATATTCCGTGAGGTTATTTTCCTGACGGAAGGGGTGATGCGTGTGTGTTATTATAACAATAAAGGCGACGAGATCACTAAGTATTTTTTTGATGAGAATCATTTTATTGCAGATGTGGCAAGCTTGAACCAGGGCATTCCGGCTGTTGAATATGTACAGGCGGTGACTGATTGTACATATATCGCTATATCGAAGAATGCATTGGATGAATTATCAATGACCATCGTTGGCTGGGATATGATCATAGGAAAAATAACAGCCAAAGGGATGAGTGATAAAGTCAACCGGATCAGTCCGATGATGGCTGATGATGCGAAAGAACGTTATCTCAGGTTCCTGACAAATTTTCCTACGCTGGCAAATAGAATCCCATTGTCTTATCTTGCTTCTTATCTTGGTATTACCCAGTCTTCGTTAAGTAGAATAAGAAGGAAAATTCGAGAATGAATATGAATTGGTGGGGGATAAGATTTAAACCACTGGTAATGCACCGCCGTCAACTGAATAATTAATTCCTGTGATATATTTTGCTTCAGGCGAAGCAAGAAAAGCAACAAGGTTAGCGATTTCTTCGGGTTCAGCCATCCTGCCTAATGGCACGCCAACTTTATCCATTACAGCTTTAAATGCGTCATCCACCTTAATATTCGATGACTTTGCTATATTTTCGATAAACTCAAGCATTAGTGGTGTTTTAACTACTCCTGGTGAAACCACATTTACACGAATTCCTTTTGTCCCTAATTCATTTGCCAGCGCTTTGCTGTAAATGTTCAGTGCTGCTTTTGCAGAAGAATAAGACATGGTCATTTCCCAAATCGGTTGTTTTGCAGCACCAGTTGAAATATTAATGATTACACCAGTCTTTTGTTCAATCATTACTGGTAAGAACGCTTTATTCAGGCGCACAACAGACAAAAAGTTCAATTGCCAGTCATTGATCCAGTGCTCATCCGAAAGTGTACTGAAACCACCACCGGGACTTAGATTCGCCCCAGCGTTATTAACTATAATATCAATTCTGCCGAATGTTTTTAGAGTCTCTTTAGCGATTGCCGCTGCACTTTCGGGTTGAGTAAGATCTGACGCTATGAAATAATGTCCTTTTGGGTTTTCTTTCGGCTCGGTCCTCGCTGTAACCACAACTTTACAACCTTCATTACTTAATCTATCGGCAATGGCTTTTCCAATACCTTTTGTTCCACCTGTTACCAGTGCCACCCGTCCTTTTAATGAATTATCCATATTGTATATTAAATGAATTACGAAGTACGTAACAATACTTTACTTTTGAAAGTAGTTACAAGAATGTACAGTAATAACACCGAGTAAAGTATTACATCAAATCAATCATTTATGGGGGTTAAAAAAAATAAAATAATTGGAGAAAGATGTGCATTACAAGATATTTTAGGTGTGATAGGTGGAAAATGGTCCATGTCGATTATCTATGCTTTGTTCTCCGGAAAAAAGCGATTCAGTGAGTTGGAGCGCATGGTGCCGAACATAAATACCAGGATGTTGGTCAAAGAATTGAAGAATATGGAAGCAAATGGGATCGTTAAAAGAAAAGTTTTTGCAACAGTACCGCCTACTGTAGAATACACATTAACTACAAAAGGGGAAAAGCTGGAGCCGATAATTAATGAATTGTATAAATGGGGATTAGAATACGTTAGTTGATTACTTTCCGAAGCAATGATTGATTGTGGGGCCTTCTCAAGGTATTTGCAGATTTATTTTTTCATAGAATATTTCCAACCTATGAGACGGATGTGCTAAAAGAACAAAAGCCCAGATGATTCCAGGGCTTTGTTAGAACTAGTCGGGAGGGTAAGTAAAAAATCGAACAATTGGGAAATTAGCTCCCAAGAGATAGAATATTTAAACATATAAATATTTTTATACCTTTCTGAATGAATCGAAGAAATATTCTTTGTTTTGATTAACCAATTGAAGCGACGAAAGACGTGAAAGAAGGGCTAATAAATGAACTTATTATGGCATCAGCATTTTGGACGCTAGAAGATGGGAGGGGCTTTGCTCGAAGTTGGACTGGGATGGCCTTTATGTTAGAACTTATAACTAATGAATTAACAGAAATTAGTGGAGCCAATGAGTTTTATGAGTATTTGGAAAAATTCGTCTTTCGGGAGGATAAAGGAGATATAGCTAACGGATACGGTGGCTTCATAAGAGGAGAGGAGGATACTATGTTCAATCTTGATTTAAGAACTTTTGCACCAAAGAATCGAGAATACTTCTGGCAAGCAGCTCAAAAGGCTTTGACTAAATGGAAAGCACAGGGTAATGACCTGGATTTGGGAGTTGGTCTTCTCCTCGCCATTTTATTGGATATGCATAAAAGAATTAAGAGGGGAGAGGACCCGATGCTACTTAATCATATGACAATAAATAAAGAAGAAACGAATGAAAAGCATGGACCTGGTTGGTGATTTTGTTCCAGTCAAACTGTAAAATTGCTGACTCCAAACTATATACTTGATATTCTCGATCTGAGTTTAGATGGTTCTGATTCGGAGAATTTACTTCGAGAGCCAATTCGTTTCTTTCTATTTCAGAACTTGAACATACAGGCGTCGGGTCATTCGTCTATTTTAAATCAGTGGATCTAATCGAATAAATTAGAGCTGATGTGAATGATGCAAGACTAAATGGAGTTCAGATTAATTCGCCTGAAAATAGAATTCAGGCGGAAGGAATAATACACATAAGTAATGGTATCATATCTAGCTTAAAATCTTTAATTTCTGCGGAGAAGATTACCTACAATAGAGCCTTCGACATACGAGCTGTCCCAGAAGTGGGTAGATCATGGAAATGGAAGAGTTATTATTCGAAGTTGATTGTGTGAGGCTCCTGATACCCGAGGGTTTCTGAAGTAAGTAAAATAATGAAACAACAAAGCCTTGGCTAAATACCAAGGCATTATAAGAACTTGTCGGTAGGGTAGGACAAAATTCTAACAATTTGTTGAGCAATATGCTCCTGTTCTCAGAATTAAACTTGTAAAACATTTTTTATATCTTGGATCAATACAGTTCCATTGATGATATTGAAATGTTTACAAGATTTACCAATATTGATGTAATTGATAAAAGCCATGAGCCTGAACAAGTTTTTTGAGGATTATCGCTTATGCATATTTGACGAGAAAGACTGCATCCGTAATCCAGTGAATGGTGAATTAGAATACAACTATATTCATATAAATGAAGTTGACAAAGGTTGTCTTAATGTTACAAAACATGGAATTAATGTATTGAAAAATGATATAATACTAGGATCGGCTTTGGTTATTAGTAGTGGCGGCGCCACTTGCGTCCATCCAAACTCCGCGATCATTGACAATAATTCTGTGCTTATTTGTTGCGGTGACAGTATTTTCTGCCTGGGATTACCGCATCTAAATCTGCTTTGGCAAACAAAAGCGGATTTAGCAACGTGTTTTGGAATTTACCGATATCAAGATGAATACGTAGTTCACGGTGAGCTGGAAATAAGCTGCCTTACTAGAAATGGGGAAATTAGATGGAACGTTGAAGGGAAGGATATTTTTGTGACTCTGAACGGAGAAGATGTCTTTAAGATAATTGAAGGCTATATTTATGTAAAAGACTGGAACAATCATGTTTACCGAATTAATGCTTCAACGGGTCAAATTTTGAAAGATAGATATGAAATATTAGCCGGTCTTCCTGCTTCAGGGTTAATGTATGTTTCAATTAGTCAAGATGAAATCCCTAACTTTTCTGAAGGATTTGTTGTACGATTTTTCAAGAGTGATGGATCAAATTGGGTAGGTAATTTTCAATGTGGCTGGACAAATTATAGCCGAGTTTTTGACTTCCCTCATTTTAATAAGACGGTGGTTTTGGCTTCCGGTGCTTGTTATATTATGATCGATGATAACCTAAAGCCATCAAAAATTTTAGGCGTCGGTATTACTGATGTATATCAAACAGGGGACAATACTTTGATTTTAGTGGACCAAACTGAGTTTATTGTAATCGATATTAACAATGACAATGTCTGGCAATCTGATAGGATTTCCTGGGATGGATTTAAAGACCTTGTGTTCT
Source organism: Pseudobacter sp. (assembly GCF_051955275.1). NCBI lineage: Bacteria > Pseudomonadati > Bacteroidota > Chitinophagia > Chitinophagales > Chitinophagaceae > Pseudobacter > Pseudobacter sp. Next base: position 23,146 of record NZ_JBQCGW010000252.1, read on the forward strand.
CTGGCGATACTGTAAGCGGTCTTGCATATTATCCCTCAAATGATGATGAAGAATGGTGCCGCTTTTCTTTTAATTTTAGAACAAATGAAATAGTTGGAGGAAAATATAGAATTAAGACAAAAACCAAGCCTTGGTGGAAAGTATGGTAACGATCCCTTATGAGTTGAAAGATTAGCATGAGTAATTGACTAAAGACCACATGCCGCTAAATTGGATTCGAACCAGGAATATTGTTGATCCTCAACAACTAAGCCAAATTATCAAAATGGTTATAAAACAACAAACCCGCTCTGAGAGCGGGTTTGAATTATCTGTCGGGAAGACAGGATTCGAACCTGCGACCCCCTGGTCCCAAACCAGGTGCGCTACCGGCCTGCGCTACTTCCCGAAACCGGCTTTCGTGACAAGGGCGCAAATGTAGGCGTTTCAGCCAAAACCAACAAACAAGAAACAAAACATTTTCAAAATACAAGGTTGCTTTACACCGAAAACCTTTTGCCATTGTTTGCAAAAACAAATATTCCT
>NZ_JBQCGW010000253.1:0-27116 GCF_051955275.1 Pseudobacter sp.
AATTTTCTTTGTAATTTCACTCTTATCCCTTCTATCGATTCAGTTCCGGACATGCACGTAATTGCTGACATTCTGAATTGTCAGGACCTTACCTGCCGTAATATTAATAACAGTCTCTTTCTCGAAAATCTTGTAAAAAACACCGTCCCAGCGTAGAACCTTGTCAGATAAAGGGAATTTTATGCTTCCGGAAAACCAGTCGATATATACTCTTTCATTGACTATTTTCTCACCAAATAAAGATTTTATCCTTTTCAAGGACTCCTTTTTGTTTATATGCCTGAGCCCTCCACAATCGATGATGTCTACCAGGAAAAGGCTGTCATTTTCTATTTTATAAATTGCCTGACATCCTCTCCAGCAGTTGAGAGATGCTTCATCACTGAACCTGAGGCCGAACAATTGTATATTCTTATTGTCCTTTTTATCCAAATACTGTTCAAGTATCAGGGTATAAGTAGCCAAAGTATCATTCCTGAAAATAATGTAATCGGGTATTTGCGGACTTGGAGCTGCTTTGACATCCACGAACGGAATATGCAGAGCCAGGAGAATAACAAGAAAACGCATAAATCAACCTGTTTTTTTAAGGATGCAGGAATGCCGCAATTTACATAAAATGAAATTCCCCAGCCGTTCCATTTGCACTTTCTGGGAACGTTCCTACCCGCCGGGAATGTTCCCACGCAAATAATCCCTTCTTTTCCCTTTGACAAATGCACAGTAATTCACAGATTGTATTCACGATTTGCTTAACCAAACACTTGCCATATGAGAATCCTCCTATGCACTCTCCTGTTTTTGAGTGCTGTTGAAATCCACGCGCAAACTTTCGGAACCGGTAATATCGTTGTAGTCAGGATAGGCGCCGGAACTGCCATGACAGCAGGCGTTGCGCAACCTGTATTCCTCGATGAATATAATCCCTGCGGGGAATTGATAAGAAGTATCCCGCTGCCTGTCACCACAAGCGGCAGCAACAAACGACTCACCCTTCCACCCGCATCTGTTGACTTTTCGGAAGGATATATCAGCCTTTCGGAAGATGGACAGTACCTTGCACTCGGGGGGTACGATGCCGCCACTGGAACAGCCTCAGTTACCAGTAGTGCCAGTACCACAGTGAATCGTGTAGTTGGTATAATCGATGCCTCAGCCAATGTAAATACCAGCACCGCATTCAGCAACCGGTTCAGTACTGTCTCTATCCGGAGCGCCGTTACCGACGGATCCAACGTATGGGCCGCGGGTGGCAACGGCGGTATCGTGTATGCCACCACAGGCAGTACCGGCACCTCCAATGTATTGCTTACAGGTACTACAGGCCGCTGCCTCAATATTTTCGAAGGTCAGCTCTATGCCAGCTCCACAGCCACCAGCCTGCGTTTGGCCCGTGTTGGTACGGGCCTGCCAACCACGGCTTCACAAACCATGACCAACCTGCCCGGATATCCAACTTCAGGAGGTAATCCATTCCAGTTCTTCATGGCCAGACTGAATGGAAGTGATACCGTGAATGTTTTGTACATCGCAGACAATAACCAGTTGAAAAAGTATTCACTGGTATCAGGCTCATGGATCGCTAATGGTACTATCGGACTAACGGGAGATAAATACCGCGGCCTGACCGGAACCCTATCCGGCAGCGATGTGATCCTTTACGCATTGCGAAGGAATGACGCCGGTGGAGAGATCATTCAATATACGGATAATACCGGGCACAATGCCAGCTTTGCCAATCTTAGTCCCACCATCATTGTGCAGGCAGACAGCAATAAAGTATTCAGGGATCTGAGTATGGCGCCGCAGGCCCCATCCCCCCTGGCAGTAATGAAAGCCAGTGGCCATACAGGTTTCAGGGTACTTTCTAAAGAAATTTCATCCAATGCAACGGCCGAGCTCACTGTTTCAAAAGCAGTGCAGGGCATCATGAATGTATACGATATGAACGGCCGTCTGGTTTATACGATAAGGGTTGTTGCAGACAAAGGCATTTATCGTTATCCATTGCCCATGCCAGGCGCAGCACGTGGCTTGTATTTCGCCACTTTCATCTCCAACAGCGGCGAGATCATTACACGTAAGTTCATTTATTAATTCCCAAAACTGCTTTTATGAATAGAATTATACTCTTCATATTTCTCTCATGCCTGACCGGCATGGCCGGCTATGCACAGTCTCAACCGGCTCTTTCCGCTCCGGCTCATAACAGTACCGGTTATGTGCGGAATCCATCGTTTACCTGGCAACTTTTTGCCAATGCTTACAGCTACGATATCCAACTTGCTTCGGATGCTAATTTTACTACTATCATTGCTTCGCGAAATGATCTCAATATCAACCGCTTTGTTCCCGTCAGCCAACTGCCCACCGGTAATGTGTATTGGAGGGTGATCGCTAAAAACGAAGCAGGCACTGCCATCAGCAACTGGTCCGATACATTCCGGTATACCGTTGCCACTCCGGTAAGAACTTACACAGTTCCACCGGGCGCCACCCTGCGCGCCATCAAGGACTCTATGCGCAAGGCTATCATGAACACACCCAGCACGCTTGCATTCACCGCCAATGCCACTTATGTCATCGATGGAAATATCACAGGCCTTTTTGCCATAGATACTACCGGTATCAACGACCTGATCATCGAAGGCAATAATGCAAGCTTCATTATCAGGAACAATGCGCATGTAGGTTTTATGCGGATCCAGAATTCAAACAGGATCACCATAAGAAGGCTGAGTGTTGACTGGGACCCGCTTCCCCATTCCTTACTGGATGTTATCAGGGTTGATAATACAGACAGCACAACGCTGAATGTAAATGTCCGTTTACGGAGAGTAACCGGACAGGCATCGCCGTATTATCCGGCTATTTATGGAAATAAACCGTTTACAGACCACTGGTCCTGGGCATACCTGCTTGATACTGCCGACGCAGGCAGCCTGAAAAAAATAGAGATCAATACAGTTGGCATCAGCCCTGCAGACGTTACCCCCCTTGCGTGTAAAGACCAACCCGAATATAATATCTATCACCCCGGATCAAGATCAGGAAAATATTTTGCCGTGGGCGATGTACTTTCCATTGTGGCCAGGGATAATGTAGGCTCCCTGATGAGCACAAGAAACTGTATTGATTTTGTGTGCGACAGTATCACTAATTATTCCAGCCCTATCGGCTGCTATTACAGCTATGATGGCAGTGATATGAAAATACTCAACTGTAATACGGTATTGAAAGACGCCAGCCGCTTTGTATCCGCCAATGCTGATGGCGTACACTGCCGCGCCAATGCCATTGGCCCCTGGGTGGAGAACAGCAGTTTCATCGGTAATGCCGACGATGGTGTTGCACTTTACAACAAGGGCATCTTCGTAAAATCCAAAGTAAGCACCAGCACTCTTTTAGTGACGAACAACGAATTCATGAACCTGAAAAAGGGAAATATCTTCCGCATCTTCACACCCAAAACAGGAAAAGTGGTCAGCACCAATTTCACAGTGGATACTGTATTCCTGCAAAGCGGAAATTACCGGGTTCAGTTCTCTCCTGCCATCCCTGCCAGTGATTACGACAGCCTGGTAGATCTGGGCCTGACAGACCTGCAGCAGAACGTTCAGCTCTACAATATGACATTGCGGAATGAAAGGTTCATGGTTACCAATAACAGGTTCACCGTCAGAGCGCGTGGCGCCATCATCCGCTCTGCCAGAGGTGTGGTGGAAAACAACCGGTTTTACAGTTGTTCATCAGCAGGCGTGGCTTTGTACAATGAAGCCGCTTTCTGGTACAATGGCCTGTACAGCCGCGACCTCTGGATCATGAACAACGATATCAGGGACTGCGCTTTTGATGTTCTGGGTACAGATGCGGGGTCCATCAATGTACGCCTCAATAAGATCGATTCTGCCGGGCCTAATAATCTGTTTGCTGATAATATGTCGCCCGTCAGCCTTGACCATGCCAATATCCGGATCACCGGAAACACGATCAGGAACTTTTCGCAACATGGCATTTCACTTTTCAATGCAGCCAACTGCAGCATAAAGGATAATGTTTTTATCAGTACCATTCCAGGATTTTACAGAACAGGCAACCATTATGGCATTTACATCAACACCACTTACGGAACAACCATTTCCGGAAATAATTTTTCAGGAGATACGCGCACTCCGATGACGCAGATTCTCAGAGTGAATGATACGGCAACAACCATTATACCTTGACAGGAAAATGCATGCACAGGTTTATTTGCCTGTGCATGCATTTTCTTTTACCCTTTATTGGTTTCCTTCTTTCACCCATTTTCCATGATCAGGCACAGCCTCCTCTTTCCAGTTATTTACCAGGCGCACCAGTCCCTGTTTCAATTCCTCTCCCTCCATGGCAGTACCATGCCCGCTGATAACAATCTGCGGATCAAGCGCGGCCAGCCTCGATACTGATGCATGGGCCAGCGCCCAGTCTGTTGTAAGATAAACGGGCGGGCCGCATATCTCTTCTTTTTGCACCAGCACCCGGTACATGGAATCCTGTTTTACAGTGATAAATGCATCGGCAGAAATCAGCACCCTGTCTCTTTCCCGGAACAACGCAACCTGTCCTGGTGAATGTCCCGGAACATGCAGCCATCGCCATTCAGCAAGATGAGGAACAATGCCACCGGCAGGTAACACCTGCAAAACATCGGAAATATCGATGGGTTCATTGGGATAAATGGATGATATCTTTGCCAGCAACCCACCTTCCACTGTGGTATCTGGTTCGGGATATGCCTCCTTTCCTGTAAGAAATGGAAATTCCATTGGATGAGCATAAACGGGTACATTCCATTCCGATACCAGGTCAACAACATTTCCCACATGATCAAAATGGCCATGCGTAAGAATGATAGCAACAGGAGGAACATCCTCTCCGAATCTTTCTTCAACTGCTTTAAGTATGCTCTTCGCCGATTTGGGCATGCCGGTATCTATCAGTACCCAGGGTCCAGCGCGCGGGCCGATCATCACCAGGTTTACAATCTGATTGGTGTAATAAGCAATATCAGGAGCTACTTCTCTTGTGCTTCCGCTATTGATACTTGTCATTGGTATGAACTTATTGATGTTTTCCTGATCCATTATTTTTTATTTTATCAGTGTGAATAACCATTGGTATCCATAAGGAGCTAACGTCACATCTGCTGTTCTGTTCCTGTTGAGCAAAACCCTGTTGCCGGATAAAATATCCGTCAGGGCGGCAAGGTTCTCCGGTGGTCTGAGTCTTACAGTTACTGGTTTTGCACTGAAATTGTGCAGCGTGAAAAGCCTCCTGTTATGCCATGTATAAGCAAGCACCAGTACCTGGTCATTGTCGCTTGCCAGGATTTCCCAGCTGCCATACCCGATCTCAGGATGTTGCGTACGAAGGAGGATCATTTTTCTGGTCCAGTTAAGCAACGAGAGGCTGTCTGCCTGCTGATCAGCCACGTTCACACGATGAAAACTGAATACACCTGTATCTATAACAGGTCTAACTGGAAGCACGCCTTTTGAAAATCCTGCAAATTTCTGATCGTTCCATTGCATGGGAGTACGTACAGAGAGGCGCTCTCTCAGAGAAAGATCATCACCCATTCCAATCTCATCTCCATACCTGATCACAGGTGTACTGGGTAATGCAAAGAGGATGCTGTAAGCCAACTCTATTTGCTTCCTGTTATTGCCCAGCATTGGCGCCAGCCTTCTTCTGATGCCCCTATCATACAACTGCATCTTTTTTTGTGGCCCGAACTGCTCGTATACTTTATTGCGTTCGGATGTGCTGAGCCTGCCGAGGTCCACTTCATCGTGGTTACGTAAGAATTGCCCCCATTGTGATGCTGCAGGAATTTCTTTTGTTTGCTGAAGCGCATCTTTGAGCGGGCTTGTATTACCGGTAGCAAGCGCATAGAACAGATGCTGATTCACATAGAAGTTGAACATCATCTGCATACCTCTGCCCTGTTCACCAAAAAAGTCCTTTGTTTCTTCGGGAAGAACATTGGCTTCGCCAAGGATGATAGCGTCTTTATTCAGACTGCTCATGAAACTATGCAGTGATTCCAGCTTGTCAAACTGATGCTCGAATTTGTCGCCTTTTAAAGCCGGCACTTCTATAAAAAAGGGGACACCATCCAGCCGGAATCCGCTCACTTTCTTGTCCATCCAGAATTTTACGATCTTCTTTATTTCTTCAAATACGGGAGGATGCTGAAGATTGAGGTCAGGCTGGAAACGATAGAACCTATGATAATACCAGGCTTTGGCGGTGCTGTCAAATGTCCAGATATCATGTTGCACGCCGGGGAATACCATTCCGGTATTCCAGTTTTGAGGCCGCTTGTTACTCCATACATACCAGGAATGATAAGGGCTGGTGGTATCCTTCTCTGCCTGCCGGAACCAGGGATGCTGATCAGAAGTATGATTGGCCACCAGGTCCATGATCACACGAAGATTGCGCTGTGCCGCATCCTGCATAAAGAGCTCGAAGTCCTGCATGGTACCCAGTCTGGGATCCACGCCATAGTAGTCAGTGATGTCATAGCCATCGTCCAGTCCTGGTGTAGGCTGAAAAGGAGCCAGCCAGATCACCTGCACGCCCATGGAATCCAGGTATCCAAGTCTGGACCTTAACCCGTTGAAATCACCTATTCCATTGCTATCGCTATCCTGGAATACTTCTACATCAAGCGTGTAAATTACAGCCTGTTTGTACCAGGGAAGCTCTGTCAGAACAGGATCTGGTGCAGGGATGTCCTGTTCTTCATTTTTCTGGAAATGCCTCAGCCATAAGGTTACCAGTACTGCAATGGCTATGATCACAAAAAACAGTATTATTTTTCTGAACCGCATATTCTGACTGGCCGCAAATGTTATTCCCAGGATGGGCTCCGGCTACCAGGGGAATGCGTGGTGGCTATGCCACAGGCAGGGGGTGAAATGTATACAGAGAGGAGTCTTGAGAGGTGTCGGGTATCGGCAAAAAAAAACCGCTCAGGGAGCGGATCTGTTCATTATATGGTTCAGCACTCAGCTTTCAATATTCCTCGAACTGAGCTTAGCGATATCTTTCAGCCACTTGAATTGCGCGCTGGATAATTTCTTCAATTGTTTCTTGTCAAAATCCTTGATACTCTCTATGAATTGCTTCTGCTTGTCATTGAGCGTACCGGCATTCAGGGCTTTTACAGCTTCCTGTTGTAATAATTCAACGTTTGTCATGGTAAGTATTTAGCCCTGAAGGTTTAACCTGAAGGGCGTTGGTCAACGGCTCAAATATAGGTTAATTATTGGTCCGGGGCTGTAATCTTTTAACTTTCCCTTAAGGCCTGAAGCCCTTTCAGGCCTTGCATATAGCATGAATATGCGTTTCCGGCTCACACTTCCACTTCTACCTTTGATCCGTTGAAATTCCTGAATGGAACATCTGATCATTCAACTCATAATTACAATCATATGAACAAGTTTTCATTTTTTGTCTGCAATATGCTGCTGATGATAATGCTGTTCGCCTGCACCAAAACACCGGTGCAACCAGATAAACCTGTACCCGGCGGATCTTCCCCCGATCCATCCGCACAGCGAAGTTTCCGCCTCACTCTTTCAGGTTTGCACGCAGGATCGGAAAACACGAAAGCTGTGATAAGCATACTGAATAACAAAGATGAAATGGTGATGAGGGAAATCCAGGTTGATATAGTTTTCAATCAAAAGGTTCAGACAGCTGCCCTCTCTCTGGAGAAAGGCAATTATAAAATCACCGGACTACTCATCAAAGAAGGTAATTCTGTAAAATATGCCAGTCCCCTGGCCGGATCAGAAAAAGCTGCACTGGTAACCCATCCCCTGAGTTTAACCTTTTCCCTGGATGCACAAACAGAGAAGGATGTTTCAGTAGAAGTAGTACCGGTAACGGCCACAGATAAACCATTGCAATTCGGCTACCCTGATGGCAGTTTCGGAAGCCAGACCGGCGAACAGCCAAACACCGCTAAAAAGATATTTATCCAGCCCCTGATCAAGGTTGGCGATATTGTGTACGACAGTATTCCTGTACAACTGATCCTTCGCAGTTTCGATGCACAAAACAATATGACTTATAACGCCATGAACCTGCCGGCAGGTTTGCAGCAGGTAGAACTTCCTGCAAATGCTGTAAAATACCAATTGACGGTTTCCAAATGGGGAACACAGGATGAGATCACCCTGAAAAAAGAAGATATCCAGGAAAACACAGTTTATTCCATCGGTGGAAATATGCCTGCAAAGAAGTTGAAAAATGTATACACCAACAGGATCGTGGATGGAGTCAGCAAGCCCGAAACAAAAATGGATTACACCTATCATGCAAACGGCGAATTAAAGCAGACCGATCTTTGGGTAAAGAATGAAGATGGTTCCAATCTCCGCTCCCGCACTGATCTTTACGAGTATACAAATGGAAAGATAACTGCCATTAGAAACTACAATGAAACAGATAAACTTATAGGTACTTCATCATTTACCTATGATGCTGCCGGGAGGGTCAGCACCATGGATGAGCTGCTGCATGGCCTCCGTAAAACAGCAACTGTCAATTATATACCACTGGAAACCAGGGCAGGGATCACGCAGGATTATCGCATCGAAATACAGATCAGAGAATCAGGCTATACCATCGCCAGGCAATATTCCAAAACAATTTCCGGAGGCTGCGTGGTAGCTGATAACTACAACTATGGTAACGGAGATATGATAGCAGGCATTTACAACTGTGATCTGACCATCAATCCCTATGCACACCTGGGCATACCTGATTTCTATCTGAATCAGTACGTAAAACACAATGTAAAGCTTGAGTCGAAAACGTATGCAAATCTGTTCCCGGAATACGAAGTGTACGATATACAATATACTTATGATGGAAATGGATATCCACTGAGCATCATCAAAAAATATCGCAACTATTGGAACAAAACTGAAGCTTACTCTGTCAAGACAGGCTTCACCTATGAATAAACTGCTTCTTTGATACCCGGCTCCATCTTGATATTTATCATCATGGTTTCGGGTATTTTTAAATTTCTCTTTCATCCGGTGTACATCAACAGGAATATATATAGGGGCTTCTTTATATTTGTAGCCACTCTATTAACACCCTTCGATGAGCCTGAGGTTGCTGCTTACCATACTGGCCATTTATTCCTGCCAGTTTATTTCCGGACAGACCGGACTTAATTTCCTGCGTCTCGGCGTTAACGAAGGGCTCAGTCAGAATTCCGTCCGCGAAATTTTCCAGGATCAACAAGGCTTTATTTGGATCGGCACCGGCGATGGCCTCAACCGTTACGACGGCATCCAGATCAGAAAATACAGGCAAAGCATCAGGGACAGATCAGACAAACGCTTCCCCGGAAAAATACTGAATGGAAAGATCCACCAGGATAAACAGGGCAATCTCTGGATGATGGTGGATGGACAACTGGTGCAGATGGACCTGGCCACGGAAACATTCAGGGTGATCAGGCAGATTGGCCGCGACCTTGAATATGGCATCACAGGCATGAAAGACGATGAAGTATTTATCGCCAATGCTTCCCATGTGCAGGTAGTGAATACAAAGAGCAGAACAGTTCAGGAACTGTTGCTGCCAGAAGTGTTTGGCATGTATATTTCAGAAAACCGGAACATTCAGTTGCTTTTCAGGAGAGCCAATGCCATTTACCAGTTCAATTACCGCACAAAACAGGAACAACTCCTGTACCAGCAGGGAAACGATCCCCTTCATGCCTGTACAATTTTTTCATCATCGCTATTGATCATTGCTGGCAACAGGGTGATAGATTTCTGTTTAACCAGACGCAGTATCATTTCCAGTTACCTGGTGCCCGGCTCGGTGGAGTACAAATCACAGAGCCCACTGGTGAAAACACCCGGAGGTAATATCATCACCGTGCTTCCCAGTAAAGGAATCGCCATCATCGACAGCGCAACCGGCGCCTTTACCCGGTATGCCAACCGGGAAAATGATCCTTACAGTCTTTCTTCCAACCTCGTGTATACCGCCACCATCGACCACTCCAATAATCTGTGGCTTGGCACAGAAGGAGGCGGCATCAGTCTTACCAGTCTCAAACCACAATTGTTCAGCAGTTTTCCGGACGCGCGTCAGACAAGGGATGAAAGCTCCCTGCTGATGGTGAAAAGCCTCTATCACAAAAATGGAAAGATCTATGCAGGCACCTATGCAAGAGGCCTGTATATCATAGACAGAAATACATTGCAACACAAGGTAGTGTTTGCCCCTCCGCACAAAAATGATCCTTCTTTTTCAGGCGTCTTTTTCATCAGGGAAGATAAGAAAGGAAGGATCTGGCTGAATGCGGGTAACCGGATAGGAATTGCTGATCCCGATAAAGGGATTTTTCTGCTGAGCACCAATATCGAGTACGTCCGCAAAGGTAACAGGCATAATATCCTTCAATGCTTCACGCAGATCGACAGCACCCGTTTTATTGCAGGTACCGTACAAAGCACTTACCTCATCGAAGACAGAAATGACCAGCTCCTTGTTTCAGACCTGGGCCAGCTCAACCCGAAACTGGAAGGTGATATTCAGACCATCTTCACCAAACCGAACGGCGAGATCATTGTAGGCAAAGGAGAAGGAAAAGGCCTGGTGGTATTGCGGCTGAACCAACTCAATCAACCGGAATTAATTTCCACGGACCTGCATGGGCTTACCGTAAAATATGTACACAGGGATGAATCCAGACAGGCTTTCTGGTATGCCACTAACGTTGGGATCGTAATCCGGAAAGATGGTTCCGGCACCCGTACCGTGATTGATGAAGTGAATGGCCTCAGTAACGATTTCATCTATAGTATTATCCCCGAAAACAATCATGCTTACTGGGTGAGCACTAATAAAGGCCTCAACAGGATCAGCCTGGAAAAGTCAAGCTTCATACAGATCAAGGGCGTGGAGCAATACGCCATCCAGCATGGACTGCAATCGAACGAATTCAATACCGGCGCTTATTTCAGGGATAGTAACCTGATCTTCTTTGCAGGCGTAACTGGTATCAACTGGTTCGATCACCGTGCATTTTTCAACCGGAGTTTCAATGCCCGTTCTTATATAACAGACCTGCTCATCAATGAAACACCCCTTGATACAGATACAGCCATCAACTTCTTACACCAGGTTAAGCTGAAACATAATGAGAATAACCTGCTGATCAAATTTGCTACGCTCGATTATACAAATGCATCTGTCAATCAATACATGTACCGGCTCACCGGATACGACAAATCCTGGATCAGGGCGAGCAAAATACCGGAAGCCCGGTACAGCAAACTTCCCCACGGCAGTTACAATTTCGAGATCATGTCTTCCAACAGCGAAGGTGTATGGTCCAGTCCTGTTACCTTGCTCCGGATAGGTCTCTCCCCTCCGTTCTGGCTCACCTTGTGGTTCAGGTTCGCTGTAATTCTGACCATGGTGGGCATTATCATTTACGTGGTAAAGCAGTTCCTGAAAAGAAAAATGGAAAAACAGTTGCGTGTCATCGAACAACAGCTGGCAGTGAACAATGAACGTCTCCGCATTTCCCGGGATATGCATGATGAACTCGGTACCGGATTAAGCAAGATTGCCCTGCTATCCGAAGTAGGTAAGAACCACAAAGCCGCTGACCATAATAAAAAGATCATCCACGAGATCAGCCACACTTCCCGCACCCTGGCAGATAAGATGGGTGAGATCATCTGGACACTCAACCCGCAAAACGATACACTGGGCAATCTGCTTGCTTATCTCAAAGAATACATCTATGAAACCACCGATGCCTTACCCGTTTCAGTAAACTTCAGTTACCCTGAATCGATCCCCGATATTTCATTAGGTCATATGCAGCGGCAGCAGCTGATGCTGGTGACCAAGGAAGCCATCAACAATGCGTTGAAACATTCCAATGCCACGCAGATCCTGTTTTCGCTCAGTGTGGAAGCGGGCTTCATGAGCTTCTCACTGAAGGATAACGGCACAGGGCTCAGCACTGAAAAATATCACCAGCACAGGAATGGAAAAAAGAACGGGCTTGCAAATATGAAAGCGAGAATTGAGCAGATAAGTGGCCAGTTCAGCATCAGGTCGGCCCCGGGTGAAGGAACGGAAATACATTACAGTATCCCCATTTAATACTACTTATTTTCTTTGATCGATTTTATATTTTTCCACTGAGAAAGTCTATGCCAGCAACCAGAATAAAAATCGCAATTATAGAAGATGAGGAAGTGATCCGTCACTCCCTCCTGACCTTGCTTTGTTTGCAGGAGGAACTGGAAGTGGTAGAAACATTCGAAGATGGAGAGTCAGCCCTGGCTTACCTGAAGAAAAAACCGGTGGAAGTCTTGTTATTCGACATCAATCTCACTGGTATGTCGGGTATAGAAGTTGTAGCACGCCTGAAAGTACTGCACCCATATATGCAATGCATGGCGCTTACCAGTTACGACGATGCCGAGAATGCCTTCAATGCCCTGAAAGCCGGGGCCACAGGCTATATACTTAAAAATACAGAGCCACAAAAACTGGTGGAAGCCATCCGGGAGATCCATTCCGGCGGCTCTCCCATGAGCAGCCAGATCGCCAGATTGGTAGTGATGGAATTCGCCGCCAGGAAAACGGAGGTATTCCATTCAGAGGTACTTTCAAGAAGAGAAAATGAGATCCTTGTCCTGCTCTCGAAAGGGCTGCGATATAAAGAGATCGCTGCACAATTATTCATCAGCATCGAAACGGTGCGTACCCATATCAGGAACATCTATGAAAAACTGCAGGTAAAAACACGAACGGAAGCTCTTTCCAGATTCCACAATAAACAGTAGTACTACTTTTTTCACATTTTCCTCAATAAGGCCGCGTTCTACCTTTACGGCAGTTAAAACAACTGCAACCATGAAATTCATACTTCCATTCTCGCTGGCTATTGTATGTGCATTTACAGGATCCGCCCAAACCCTCGGCGAATTCAAACCAAAGGACAATTCATACGGACTCAGGAAGATCAAGACCAAAAAAGTGTATATCGCTTCGTTTACCGTGAATTTCCAGGTATTCAATGAAAAGGAAGAATTCAAACAGGGCGGTCGCATGCTGGGCGGCGGCGCATATAAAGGCGATGCCAAATCAGCTTTGTCGGTAGGCCTTGAAGGTATCACCGAAAAAGGTGTGCAAACCGTTACTGATTCATTGTACAAGGATTTTATTGCGATGCTGAAAGCAAAAGGCATGGAGATCATCAGTGCCGAAGAAGCAGGCAAAACAGGCACCTATGAAGGTTTTACCAAAGTAACCGGAGGCACTATCAACCAGGCGCAGTTCCCCGGAACACTCGCATCCACTCCTACCGGAATGGAATACTACGTGAAAAGCATCGATAAATCAGGAAAGGAAAAATCCGGAGGCTTCCTGGGTAATGTAAATTTCGTACATGCAAAATTATCGAAAGACCTGGATGATGCAGTGATCGCGGATGTAGACCTCTTTGTATTGTTCATAGAGGACAGGAATTCATGGGATGGAGCGGGCGCAAATATCAAAGTGAAAACGAATATGCGCCTGGCAGGAAACGAAGTCATCGAGATGACCAAACAGGCAAAGATCAAATTCAAAGGCGAGAATACGCATACGGCCATCAACAGCCAGGTAGGTTTTTTCTCCGGCAAAATGGGTGCTGGCATCGTCAGCAGCTATACCGGCACTATCGGAAAATCCATGGAAGTGAGTGGTGTTATAGAAGACAAAAAACTGCAGGCATTCGCAAAGAACAGCACTGATTATGTTGGCGTAAAAACAGTATACGGTAAGTACTTCAACCCAGCTGATGTGAGCACAACATCAACCACTGTTATTCCCGTTGACGAAAAGAAATACATCGATGGAGCTTACCTCGCGTGCAAAAAATTCATCGAGCACCATACGGAGGCTTTCCTGAAAGAGATTGAATGATTATTCTACTAATGGGCCTTATCAGAGCAGGGCTTGCAGCAATGCAGGCCTTTTTTTATGCCGGTCATTTTCGCGCATGGATCATCCTTCATACAATTCCAGCGGCAACCCATCCGGGTCTGTAAAAAATGTAAACCGTTTTCCTGTAAATTCATCCACCCGGATCGGTTCTGTACGAACGCCTGCTGTGATTAATACCTCCACGCTTTTCTCAAGATCGTCTACCGCAAATGCCAGATGCCGCAACCCGCAGGCTTCCGGTCTTGATGGCCTGGCCGGAGGATCAGGGAATGAAAACAACTCTATCACATACTGGTCACCTATGGCAAGGTCCAGCTTGTAAGACCGGCGCTCTTCCCGGTATACTTCCCTGACAATGGAAAAGCCAAGCACCCTGGTGTAAAAATCCTTCGAGCGGTTATAATCCGAGCAGATAATGGCAATATGATGAACAGCTTTTATTCCCGGAAGCATGATTGTTTCTTTTGGATGATTCCACTAAATTACTTCGCGGATTCGATAAAAAACCACAACCTTTTGTATGTATTGTATCAGTACCTGAATGGACGGAACTTTACCTTTACCGGGCTCGCTTTGCCGCCTTCATGAAAAAAACAACTTACTGTATGCGCATCATCCGGAAATACTGCCTTGCTTTCTTTCTTGTTCTTATGTTCCTCAACAGCTATGCACAACCCGTTAAACTGGGCGGCCGGCTGCAGGTGATCGGTACCCAACTCTCCGATGCACAGGGCAAACCTTTTGTACTGAACGGCATGAGCTTTGGCTGGAGCTGTTTCCATCCGCGCTTCTATACAAAAGAAGCAGTAAAATGGCTGAAAGAAGACTGGAAAGTGAATGTTGTGCGCGCCGCCATGGGCGTTGAACATCCCGATGGTTACCTCAAAAACCCTGAAGGCAATATCAAACGCGTGGAAACGGTGGTGGATGCAGCTATCAGGGAAGGCCTGTATGTGATCATCGACTGGCATAGCCATAATATATTCACCAAAGAGGCCATTGCATTCTTCGATCGCATGTCCCGCAAATATGCCCGCTACCCGAATGTGATCTACGAGATCTTCAACGAGCCCATGCACCAGCCCTGGGCGGAACTGAAAGACTATTCCATGCAGCTGATTTCCACCATCAGAAAGAACGATCCCGATAATATCATCCTGGTGGGCAACCCGGAATGGGACCAGCGCATCGATCTCGTACAGCAGGATCCGCTTCAGGGAGTTTCCAATATCATGTATACCGTACATTTTTATGCCGGCACACATAAGCAATGGCTGCGCGACAGGACTGATGCCGCCATCAAAAGTGGAATTCCTGTTTTTATATCCGAATCTGCCGGCATGGAAGCCTCCGGTGATGGAAAGATCGATTACACCGAATGGAACCGGTATATGGAATGGTTGGTAAAGAATAAGCTCAGCTGGATCTCCTGGTCCGTATCGGATAAAGAAGAAGCCTGTTCTGTGCTGCTGCCCGGCGCCTCCTCCACAGGGAACTGGAAACTCAGCGAGCTGCGGGAGTCAGGGATCAAAACAAGGGAATACCTGCGCCAGTTCAACCAGCGCGGTGAACTGGTAACTAAATTCAACTGGCAAGGCAGAACAGAGAGGACCTTCTTCAACGCCGGTAAGCTATCCGGCCCGGGTTCTTTTGTTGCCTTCAGTTTTACCGGCAATGAAGTAACCGTAAAACTGAAGAACGAGCCCTGCCAGGGTAATTACAATTATATTTCTGTGGAACTGGATAACAAATACCTTGGACGTTTCAAAGTGGACAATAATGAATTCAAAGCGTTTACATTCAAAGTCACTGATAAAACAAAAAAAACACATGATATCCGGATCGTAAAAGCCACAGAAGCCGGTATGGGCGAGGTTTTATTCGATGGATCCGGTATTGATGCGCTGCCACTTGAAAAAACACTGAAGAAGAGAATTGAATTTATCGGCAATTCCATTACCTGTGGTTTTGGAAATGATGTTACCGGGGTTTTATGCGATAAAGGAACCTGGTATGATCAACACAATGCCTACCTGGCTTATGGCCCGGTGGTATGCCGACAGTTGAAGGCGGATTATCTGCTCAGCTCAGTTTCCGGTTATGGTATCTACAGGAACTGGAATGCGGTAAAGCCGGAAGAGAATACTTTGCCGGAAGTATATGACCAGCTCTACCTTCGAATGGAGCAGCCTGCCCCCTTCCCCGATGATTACCAGCCCGACCTGGTCAGTATTTGTCTGGGTACAAACGATCTTTCTGATGGAGATGGACAAAAAGCCAGGAAGCCATTCGACAGAGCGGAATTCCTCAACACTTATATTGAATTCATCCGGCATATTTATAAAAAATATCCGCAAACGCGTATCGCGCTCCTGAACAGCCCGATGCTGGATAGAGAGAAGAATGAGATCTTTGTGGAATGCCTGAACAGTATCAGGGATCATTTCAGCAATGATCAAACACATCAACCAATAGAGATTTTTCTGTTCCCGGAGATGAAACCAACCGGTTGTGATTATCATCCGAGTGCGGCAGAACACCAGACAATGGCAGATCTGTTATTGCCTTTTTATCAGAGATTATTGAAGTAGTTCAGTGCAGGTGGCTGACATCCGATGCATGATAAAAACACTCCAGCATATTGGTGTCCCAGCCACCCATATGCTTTTCATCGATAAGCAGCACCTGTAATTCCGGGAAGAAATATTCTCCATCGCTTTTACGCACCAGCGGAGAGAGGCCGGATAACTCTTCCGCGATCAGATCCGTTTCATCCCTGAAATTAAATTCAACACCGAGGATCTTTATCTTTTTACAACGGCGGATTTCCACCTCTGTCAGCTGGTCATCACTGTTGTAACCTAACAGAAAATGTACCCCTGCACTATCGAGCCTGTCATAGACATCTCTTCTCTGAATGATGGAAGGTGCATCCTCTTCCAATAAAAATTCCTCATTCAGCGCTACATACCCGGCACCGAGTTTGGCCCTTACCAGGTCCCTGGAGAGGCCGAACTGCAGCGGGATATTATCGATCAAAAACTTACCGGGTACTGTATACTGGAAGATCATAACAGCGGGAAGATATCAATTATCGATGAAATGCAGGTTATGGGGTTTACTTGGAGTAAATAAATTACATCTGGAATAATGTATCTTTCTATCGTAAAACAAATACAGTTATGGCATTTGATGAACAGCTGGCAGACAGAGTACGAGAGTACCTGGCGGGCATTCCTGGTATCAGTATCGAGGAAAAAAAGATGTTCAGGGGGCTGGCCTTTATGGTCAACGGAAAGATGTGCGTGAATATCAGCGGAGACGATCTGATGTGCCGTTTCGATCCGGTGCTGCAGGAGGAAATAGCAGAGAAAAAGGGGTTCTCACCCATGATCATGAAAGGCAATGAGCTCAAGGGGTATTGTTATGTACAGCCTGAGGGATGCAGGTCCGCCAGGGATCTGAAGTACTGGATAGATCTATGCCTGGCCTTCAACAGTAAGGCTAAAAGCTCAAAAAAGAAAAAGGCATGATTAGCCTTCTCCTGTTTTGATGCAAATATTGTTGCTTACCTGACCATGTCTAGCCAATGGATTCAACAGCGGTCAGCTTGGTGATTTCCTGACCATTGAAGATGCGGGCGAGACTGGTATTCTTGGTTTCCAGGTATTTCTGTACGTTGGATTGATTTACGATCCTCCAGAAGTTCTTTCCCTTCAGCTCATCATAATCGGCTGTTTTAATGAAAATACCGGTGAATGCTTCTCTGGTTTTGAAGCTCACTTTCACGGGGTTACGATCATATTCATTATTACTCAGGAACTTGTCGATCTGTTCGATGGTCATATATTGAGTTTGAATTTAGATGAATTAGTCAAAAACCAGTGTTGGCCTGTGTTTTATTGAGGAATTCATTACGAAAATGAGGCAAGGAATAGTCGCGAAGGTACGATTTATTACTCAGATAATCCAGTTTTTATACATGCAGTCAGATTACCGGTATCAACGGGGCTGTAATTGAAGCGGGTTGAAAATAAAAAAGCCCGTAATTACTTACGGGCCTTCTTAAAAGCTTGAATATCTTAAAACCTGCGTTTGTTATAACCGCCGTTATTGCTTTTGAAAGGGCTGTTACCATAACCACCACCTGAAGGTCTTTCAGCTTTAGGTCTGGCTTCAGTTACACTGATGTTACGGCCACCGATGGAAGCCTGGTTCAGTTCACTGATAGCTTTTTGAGCAGCACTGTCATCGCTCATTTCAACGAAACCGAAGCCTCTTGAACGGCCTGTTTCCCTGTCTGTTACCACTTTAGCAGAATCAACTTCGCCATAAGCCGCAAATAAATTTCTCAAGTCTTCGTCCTGGGTGCTGAACGCCAGGTTTGATACATAAATGTTCATGTTTACATTTTTAATTTGAATCTGAGTACAGCAAGAAGTAAAGAAATAAAAATGCGGGGTTGGCAGATTACTAACTATACTGATGCGAGGCTCAAATGATATTTATGAAGGTAAGCTATATCTGCTTACCAGAAAAATCAATCTTTATTGATCGATACATTCTTGGCATTGAAGCCTTTAGGTCCGGATTCCACTTCAAACTTCACTTTATCGTTCTCTTTAAGCGGTCCGGAAAGATCATTCACGTGAACAAAGATCCTTTCCTTGGTCTCGCTGTCGATGATAAAACCGAATCCTTTCTGGTCGTTGAAAAAGCTCACTGTTCCCGTACGGATCGGGTCATCCACCCTGTCTTCCTGTTTGGGTACGCCGATCTGGATATCCTCCACATTATAGACACGTCTTTGTCTTGGATCCGGTGGTGTGTCTGTCAGGTTGCCATTCTCATCAAGGTAAGCCATCATGCTGCTGAGATCTTTTTTCTCACCTTGGTTATTCTTACGCTCATTCATCTTTTCCCTCTTCTCCTGCTGCTTTTTGATGCGCTGTTTTTCTCTTTCCCTTTTGTTGAATGTTTCCTGAGATTTAGCCATATTTATTTGTTTTGTTTACGAATAGAATCAATACCTGTAACATACGGCATTGATGTTCATGCCTGCTCCCACTGAAGCGAACATGATGAGATCTCCTTCCTGCAGGTCAAAACCCTCTACCTGTTGCTGTTTCACCAGGTGATACAGCGTAGGCACCGTTGCCACAGAACTGTTCCCCAACCAGTGAATGCTCATCGGCATGATATTTTCCGGCATTTTATCGATCCCGTATAATTTGTAAAAGGCTTTCAGAATGCCTTCGTCCATTTTTTCATTTGCCTGGTGTATAAAGACCATTTTAAGGTCCCCAATGGTTGCACCGCTCTTATCCAGACAGTCTTTCATGGCTTCCGGAACGTGCTTCATGGCATACTCATACACTTTTCTGCCCTTCATCTTGATATATCCCGTGCCGCAGCCCCGGGCTTCAGGCGAATAAGATGTTCCCAGCCCGATAAAGAAGGTTTCATCCCCGCAATCAGACCTGGCAGCTGTACTCATGATGCCCTGGTTACGGTCACCCACCTCACTGGTTTCCAGGATCGCGGCCCCTGCCCCATCCGCAAAAATCATGCTGTCCCGGTCGGAATCATCAATGATCCTTGACAAGGTCTCTGTTCCGATGATCAGGCACCTGGAGGCACTGCCTGCCTTAATGAAACAATCGGCCTGGATCAGTCCCTGCAACCAGCCGGGACATCCGAACAGTACGTCGTAAGCCACACAGGAGGGATTTCTGATCCCAAGTCTGAACTTTACCCTGGAAGCCAGTGACGGCACTGTATCAGGTTGAAAGGAGCCCGGAACAAGGTCTCCGTAATTATGTGCAACAATGATCTGATCGATGGTTTCCCTGTCAATACCACTTGCCCTGATGGCCTCTTCTGCAGCAATAGCCGCCATGGAAGACGCGTTCAAAGACGGATCGGCGTATCTTCTTTCTTCAATACCTGTGATCTTTCTGAAATCCTCTATGATCTGGGCAGCGGGCTTATTGATGGCAACACCATCCTCGTTATAAAAAGTGCTGTTTATAAAGTCTTCATTCTTACGGATAAAAGGAGGAATGCAAATGCCGGTCCCTGTGATGATGTTTCTCTTCATTTATTATTCTTGGATTACTGGGCAGAAATTCTGGTGATCGAAAATCCATCGTTCGCACCACTAATTACCTCCCGGCAATTCTTCGCTTTCAAATCTGTATAACCAGCATTCTGAATGAAGAGCACTTTACCGTTTCCTCTCTGATCATGTGACATCTGCGACTTGTTTGAAGGGTTAAAAATTGCATTCACCAGGTAAATTTTTCCTGACGGCAGAACCTTCACAAATGTTGAATGTCGGGAGAATCAAAATAGGTGCAGGGAGGAATAATTTCGCTGAAGGTACGATTAAAAACCGGCATTTGCTCTGTTTGAGCTTAAATATTAACAACCAGCGGGTAAAACGGGGATGTCCGGCGTCAGAAGCATGCCGGAATGCTGCAAAAAGCAGACTGAAACAGTATTTTAATGTGGCTGCAGCGTTTAATTCAGTAACTTGAAGGTTCTCCTTCCTCCACGCATTAAATCTGTCTTATGCTAGTTGAAATCAATAACCTGAACAGCCGCACCACCACGGCCCATCTCATGCAATTATTCTTTCCATTCGGTAAACTTGAGTCAGTAAGGATCGTCAGGGAGGAACAGTCTGGCAGATCTAGTTGTTTCGGCATCGTGAGCCTGAGCTACCGCGCAGGCATGATGGCCATCACCGAGCTTCATAACCGTTTGTTTATGGGCCATTACCTGGAAGTATACGAAACAGACCTCATGGCCTGATCTCCCGTTATGTATTTTTCTCAGAACACTATATTTCCATCATGAATGAGTGAGCGTACAGATGAGATCCTGCTCACCGCTTCGGCGGAGCAGCTTGCATCTACCAGTACCACGGAAGCTGCATCACCAGGATTCGGCCATTGTCTTTTCCCTTTATCATCAAGCGGAAGAAGGTTGCCGGTGGCTAG
Organism: Pseudobacter sp.; assembly: GCF_051955275.1. Classification (NCBI taxonomy): domain Bacteria; kingdom Pseudomonadati; phylum Bacteroidota; class Chitinophagia; order Chitinophagales; family Chitinophagaceae; genus Pseudobacter; species Pseudobacter sp. Next base: position 21,045 of record NZ_JBQCGW010000253.1, read on the forward strand.
TTTCAGGCTTCTGTTCAATTCAAATTCGGTAACATAGCCATAAAGTTGCGCCATCATATTTGCTTTCTGCAACACACTGCCCGAGCCGAATGTATTCCAGTGATCGATGATACTGTCATTCCCTGTAAGTACGGTTACCCCGTAACGGTAGAGCGTGGGAATGGGCATGATGGTGCCGCCAAATGGAATAGTGGAAACGATGCCCACTCCTGCTGCGGCCATTTTATCCGCCAGCGCATCCATTTTGGGTTTATCCAGCCGCGCCAGCACAAAACAATGACTGAGGAATGTTTTTCCATTCAGTTCCGGGTAGGCACTGACCCTTTCAATGAGGTATTCAACGGTTTTCAGCCCGCTCTCCCCGCCTTCATGCAGGTGGATATCGATGCCCTTATTGAATTCCAGCGCCAGGTCTACCGTAAAATCGATGCTTCTTTTTATGTCGCCGTCGATCGACTGCGGGTCCAGCCCCCCGATAAAATCGATGTTCAATTGAGCAGCTTCGCGCATCAGATGCGTGGATGGCTTATAGTATAACCCGTGTTGCGGAAAAGCCACCAGTTCTGCGGCGAAGCTGCCTTTGCGGTTTTCCAGTGCTTTCTGCAGATTCTTTAAAGAGTTGAGCCCGGAAGTGGGATCTATGTTCACATGGCTTCTGGCAAAGCCGGAGCCATTCTGCTGTAACAGTTCAATGATCTTCTCCGCGCGGTAAGTTGATGTGGTCAGCAGTTCAGGAATTATGCGTTCCTCCAGCGCTATCATGTCTTTCACCGACCTGTCCTTTTTCAGCCTCGCCTTCCAGGGGCCTCCATAATATGTTTTGTCGAGATGAATATGCATGTCCTTAAATACAGGCAGCATCAGCAGGCCTTTGGCGTCGATGGCATCTGCCGCCGCATCATTGGGCAGCACGGCTTTGATCTTTCCATCAGCGATCTGAACAAGGAAAAGCTCAGTGGTAGTACCCGTTACTTCACCCTCTTCAAATTCAAAGCCTGTTTCCAGACGTACATTTTTCAGGCTGTATTTCTTTTTATCCATTTCCGGATTTGTAGATTTTATTGTTTCTCCTGCCAGTGCGGCGGGCGCCAGCATCAGACCGCCACTACCGGCTACCAGCGTAGCCGCATTCCTGATAAAACTCTTCCTTGATATTGATTGTTCGTTCATGCCGCTCAGTTTTGACCAAAGTTAGCAAAGGCATACTGCTACAGAATGCAGGATTTATCCCAATACTTGTAAAATTTATAACTCCCCCCTGAACTCCCTTGGAGATGTACCTGTCTGCGCCTTGAAGAAATTGGAGAAATAGGCCGGGTCTGTGAAACCAAGCTCAAAGGCGATCTCTTTGAGAGAAGTTTCCGAAGCAAGGATCATGCGTTTGGCTTCCAGGGTAATACGCTTCTGTATAAAAAACATACTGGGTACATGAAAATGACGCTGGCAGAGGATATTGAGGTAATTGGGCGTGATATGCAGTTGTCGTGCATAAAAAGCAACCGACTTCTCCTCCCTGAAATGAGTATCCACCAGGGAGAGGAATTTGTACAGGGCGGGCTTTGCGCGGTAGAGCTCCATGACTTCCCATTTCTGTTCCGCTTCCCGCTTTACCAGCTGGGCAATGATGGTGCTTCTAAGGTAGATGAGCTCCCAGCTCACAGGCTTGCGTTGCAGTTCAGCATGGACCTGCCTGAACTCATTCAGCAATTGCTGAAATGCACTGGCGGACAGGTTCACAACAGGATGGCCCTGGAACTGCACGAAGGAAAAATCCAGAGAAGTGGAAAAAGTTTCGAAGATCCTTTTACTGATCATCAGCTGGAATGCTTTGGTGCGCGGCCCCAGTTTCCATTTATGCACCTGGTGCGGGAACAGCAGGTGAACCTGGTGGTCAGTAACAGGATGATCGGTGAAGTCGATGGTATGGATGCCGCTTCCCTTTTCAAAAAGAAGGAAGAGGAAGAAATCGTGCTTGTGAAATTTATCGATCAGTCTTTTGCCTGTGATCTCATGGTATTGAAAGTCCGGCTCTGCCTGCTGGTCAGAGAAAAACTCCCGGATGCCGAGCACTGGGATCTTTTCTTTCTTCTTTTTTCCGGAAGCAGTGGGCATGGCAGTGAGATTGTGCCATGAAGTTACTGTTTATGTAATCATTTCCTGAAAAGCATAAATGATTTCGGTGCTTCGGGGATCTGGGGTAGCATATTTTCAATTTCGAAAGAACGGTCATCGATCTTTCTGAATTCATGTTTTATTGCTCCTCCATAATTCGATTTATGAGTCAATGTTATGGTATTGAGTGAAAATTTTACAGAGAAGGTGTCTCTGTAATCAGTGTTATTTTCTCCACGTACCATCAGGCCACCAGGCAGGAACTTCAGATAGCTGCGCCCCTCAACTGGCGTCACTTCTACATATTTACCAGTCAATCCTGAATCATTGTTTTTCTTGCAGGCTGCCATGCTGCTGATGGAAACAATCAGTAAAAGAATTTTCCATTTCATATGTTGTTGATTTGTGGAATGACCCGGTAAATAATTCCATCGTTGCATATGAAATGTTATAAAGTGGATTACTTTTTATCGGAAGGTTTTGAATACACATTATTGCCTATCCCAATCGCAGTTTTTGATGCCTGTTTTGTTTGTCGGGGAAATAGTTGAAAACCGGTTCACTGGTGGCGCCGGAGGCGACGAAATAGAAGTCACTCGCGGGACGCGACCAGGCACTGCGAAACAGAAAGGGCCAGCCTTATGAGGCCGGCCCTGATAACCTGTTTATATGGATTGCTTATTTGCTAACAGATTTTGCAGCATCGATGATCACTGCGGCTACTTTTGCCGGTTGTGAAATGAATACTACGTGACTGCCTTTGATCTCTGTGATCTTTGTATTGGCGCGTTTGTACATGTTGCGTTGAATTTCCGGAACAATCGCTTTGTCTTCGGTGGCTACGATACCGAAGCTGGGCTTGGTCCTCCAGGCAGCATTGGTTACAGGAGTAGCGAATGCTGCTGCATAGAAAGTTCCCTGTGATGCATACATGAAGTCGGCCTGTTCTTTGGGAATGTCTGCAGCAAAGCCTGCATGGTACTTGCTTTTCTCAAAATATACGATACCATTTTCATCGGGAGCCGTAATGCCGTTCTCAGGTGCCGGAGGCGCGGTCTGGATCCATTTGAGACCGGATTCACCTTTGTCTGGCTGCAAGGCTGCAATATATACCAGTCCTGCTACTTTGGGATGGTTACCTGCTTCTGTGATCACTACTCCACCCCAGCTATGTCCCGCCAGGATCACCGGGCCGTCCTGCCTGTCGATGGCGTATTTGGTAGCTGCCACATCTGCTTCCAGGGAAGAGAGCGGGTTTTGAACTACGGTTACATTGTAACCTTTTTTAGTGAGCTCAGTATAAAGGTTCCTGTATCCTGATCCGTCCGCAAAAGCACCGTGTACCAGTACTACGTTTTTTACCTGCTGGGCCTGTGTTTCAGTTACAACTGCGGTGGTAGCTGTAAAGGTCATGGTTGCTGCGATCAGTCCGCTTTTCAGTGTGTTGGCTAAAGATTGCTTTTTCATATTTTTTGTAGTTGATTTTTTTGTTTGCGATCAACAGTACAAAGTTGCAACCTGAAACGTGCCTGGAGAATGTGTGATTTTCCCGGTTAGTTGTAATTATTTCCCGGCTTCGGGAACCAGCCGGTTATTCCGGAAATCCAGTGGCGAAACCTGGGCCTGTTTCTTGAAAAAATTGGAAAAATGTGGCATATCCTCGAAGCCAAGCTCCCAGGCAATGGTCTTTACAGGCTTGTCAGTGTAAGCCAGCAGTCGCTTTGCTTCTATCAGTACCCTTTCCTGGATAACCTGACTGGGCGATTTGTGGTTATAAATAGCGAAGAGATTGGACAATGTTTTAGGTGATTTAAACAACTGTGAAGCGTAGAAGCTGACCGACCTTTCCGTTTTGAAATTAGCCTCCACCAGCAAATTGAATTTCCGGATGATGCTGAATTTTTCGTCTTTCAGCTGCGCCTCTGGAACGAATTCCGCTTTAGCCAGCCCAGTAATGAATTTGATGAGCCGCTTCAGCAGGGCCAGTAGCATTTCATTCTGAATGGTATCATTCGTTTTCAGTTCTTCGCTGAAGATATCGAAGAGGAGCTTTAAACGCTGTTGCGCGTCTGTACCGAGACTGATGAACAGGTGATCAGTGTTTCCGAAAAGGAAACCCACGCAACTCACTTCACTGTCATGATCCAGAATGCAATAGAATTCCCGGTTGAATTGCCAGGCAATGATCACGGAGGCATCTTCAAAGTGGAACGACTGATCGAATAATAACGTAAGCAGTGTATTGGCAGGAAATTCAAATTCATCTCCGTCGATGGTGACTTTCTGTGCAGGGCCCGGGTTCCAGGCAATGGTAAAATGTTTATTGGTCCTGTCCCTGCCGAGATAAAGGCGGTCGAATGCCGGTTCCTGGTGAATAAGCGCCAGATGGCCGCCTGTCTTGTCGTCTTTGATGATCAGCTTCATATTTTGGAAGAATAAGGGCAGCGCTAAAATTAGGGAACTGTAGTAAAATAGCAAAACTCATCAAGGGCGGTTCTTTTATGGCTACCCGCTTCAGCTTCCCTGATTGACCTTCATTTGCCATGCAATGGATCAGAGGATCTTTTCCTTCCCATCTTCAAAATAATGGATGCGGTACAGTTCATCACGCCTGTCGAGCCAGGTACGAACCTGCCCTGCCAGCTTGTTTCGTTTGATCAGGTTCATATCCAGGTCCTGGTAGATCAGGGTCTCGTCACCCGCTTCCGCTTCGGCAGCAATGGCATCCCGGTGGAATTCCACATCTGACGGAGTGAGGATGGCGCTCTGCGCATACTGGATATCCAGGTTGTCTACCTGTGGCAGGTTGCCCACAGCACCCGCCAGCACCATGTACACCTGGTTCTCCACGGCACGCGCCTGCGCGCAATAACGTACACGGTTATACGATCTCCGGTCATCCGTATTGAAAGGAACGAAGATGATCTGCGCCCCCTTGCTGGTAGCGATACGGCAGAGCTCAGGAAATTCCACATCATAACAAATGGAAATAGCGATCTTGCCGCAGTCAGTATCAAAAACTTCCACTTTATTGCCTGGCTTCACACCCCACCATTTCTTTTCATGTGGCGTGATATGAAGCTTGTATTGTTTATCGAAGCTGCCGTCTCGCCTGAAGAGATAAGAGATATTGTACAGTTCATCATCTTCTTCCGTACTCAGATGTGAGCCTGCAATGATATTGGTATTGTACTTGATGGCCATGTTGCGGAAAAATTCCTCGTATTGTTTGGTGTATGCCGACAACTGGCGTACAGCCGTTCCTGGCCTTTTATTGGGCAGGAAGGACAGCAGCTGCATGGTGAGCATTTCGGGGAAGAGCACAAAATCGCTTTTGTAGTCGGCGGCCACATCGATGAAGTATTCGCAATGTTGAGCAAACTCTTCAAAGCTGCTTACGATCCGCATCATGTACTGCACGGCGCATACGCGCACGTAGGTGTTGAACTCCTGTTCGCCTTCGGCCTGATAGTCCAGGTTCACCCATTCCATGAAAGTGGCAAAGCCGCCACTTTCCTTATCACCCGGAAGATAATTACGGATGATCCTTTTGAGGGTAAATCCATTTGACAGCTGGGTGGTGAGTACAGGATCGAAGATCTTTTTGTCCATCACATGCTGCACGTATTCCCGGATGTCCATCTCATCGGAGTGCAGGTGATAATTGGGAAGCCGCCCACCCACCACAATGCGTTTGAGGTTGAGCTCGCGCGCCAGTTTCTTTCTGGCTTCATACAACCTGCGCGCCAGTTTCATATTGCGGTAGCTGGGATCTACCATGATCTCGATACCATAGAGGGTATCCCCGAGCGGATTGTGGGTGCTTAGTGTACCGTTGCCGGTGATCTCCAACCAGGAGTGGTTGACGGAAAACTCATCAAAGTTGAGGAGCAACGCGCTGGAAGAGGCTACCAGCGTGGTGTTCAGCATAACCCCCAGTTGCCCTTCAGGGAAGGTGGT
>NZ_JBQCGW010000254.1:0-28076 GCF_051955275.1 Pseudobacter sp.
CTCCTGCTGGCAGCCCCGGCAGCTCTTTTTGCTCAAGACCCGGCCTATACCATCAAAGGGAAGGCAGGGAAACTGGAAGCACCCGCAAAAGTATACCTCAATTACAGGCTGAATGGTCAGAATGTAATGGACTCTGTGGTACTGAAAGGCGGCGCATTTGAATTTAAAGGCTCTGTGCCCGGACCAACCGGAGTTTACCTGTTACTGGACCACAAAGGTGAAGGCGTGAAAAGGAATATGGACATGCAGGTCGTGTACATAGACAAAGGCACCGTTACCGTTGATACAAAAGATTCCATGAAAAATGCAACCGTTAAAGGTTCTGCTATTCATGATAATTATCTCGCGTATAAGAAATTCCTCTCTGTTGTGGACGACAAACTGGAAGCTATCAACAAGGAATACTATTCTGCTCCCCGTGAGAAACAACAGGATACTGCTTTCGTAAACGGACTGATCGCCCGTCAGAACCCGCTGATGGAAGAGAAGCAGAAGCTTCAAAACGAGTATATCAACAAGAATCCAAAGTCTTACTTTGCTCTTGCTGCCCTCAGAGAAGTAATTGGCGCCAGCTTCGACCCTGCTGAGGTTGAACCACGTTTCAAAGCCCTTTCTCCCGAACTGCAGGCTTCTGCTGCCGGTAAAGAGTTTGCTGAAACCATCGAAACTGCCAAAAAAACTGCTGTTGGTGTAGTAGCTCCCGACTTTACTCAGAATGATCAGAATGATAAGCCCGTTAAGCTCTCCGACTTCCGTGGTAAATATGTACTGGTTGATTTCTGGGCAAGCTGGTGCGGTCCCTGCCGTGCAGAGAATCCTAACGTTGTAAAAACTTACAATGAGTTCAAGGATAAGAATTTCACCATCCTGGGTGTTTCCCTGGATCAGAAAAAAGAAAACTGGCTGAAAGCCATTGAAGACGACCAACTGACCTGGTCACATGTTTCAGATCTGAAATTCTGGAACAACGCAGTTGCTCAGCAATATGGTATCCGTTCAGTTCCTTCCAACCTGCTGATCGATCCAACAGGAAAGATCGTTGCCCGCGACCTGCGTGGTGAGGACCTGGCGAAGAAGCTGTCTGAGTTCATTAAATAAGTGTCATCATCCTCTGTGATGAAATGCATAATGGGGCTGGCCTTTGGTCAGTCCCTTTTTTTTCGCAGTATCCGCTCGCTCGCGTCCGCGCGAGTGACTTCTGTTTGCTCGCCTCTGGCGAGCGCAGTGTAGCCGGAGGCGACGAAATATAAGTAACTCGCCAGAGGCGAGCTACCGGGTACACGCTGATTAATTTGAATTCTCTTCCAAATCCCTCAACGCTATCCAGGCCATCAGCCCGGCGCCTGTCACCAGCGCTTCTTCATCCGGATCGAAAGTAGCCGTATGCAACGGCGTTACTTTTTCTGTACCGGGGTATTGAACGCCCAGCCTGTAAAAGCAGGAGTCAAGCAGATGGGAATAACGGGCAAAGTCTTCCCCTGCCATCCATTTGGGGATATCCACTACCTGCTCTTTGCCAAGGTATTCTTCCGTCCATTTCCTCGTTGACGCGGTTAGCACCGGTTCATTGTATAAAACAGGATAACCTTCCTTGATGTACAGATCTGCCTTTGCACCCATACTGGCGGCGTATTCCGTAATAGTGGTCTCCAACAGAACATGCGCTTCGCGCCGCCATTTCTCATCCATGGTACGGAGGGTGCCATCGATGGTAACCTTATCGGGGATCACATTGTGCACGCCATCGGCAATGAATCTGCCGAAACTCAGTACAGCAGGCAGTAAAGGATTGGTACGCCTGCTCACCAGTTGTTGCAGCATAACCAGGATCTCACTGGAAATGAGCACGGGATCTATCACCTGGTGCGGAGCAGCGGCATGTCCGCCTTTGCCTGTGATGGTAAGGTAGAGCTCGTCCACACTGGCCATGTACATGCCGGAGTGGAAACCGATCTTGCCTGCAGGCAGTTCGGGCATCACGTGCTGACCTACAATATTCAGGGGACGTGGATTTTCGAGCACACCATCATTGATCATCATCAATGCTCCGCCGGGTGCTAATTCTTCGGCTGGTTGAAATATGAATTTCACTTCACCCGAAAATTCATATTCCAGGGTTTTGAGAATGCGTAAAGTACCCAGCAGGGATGTCATATGGAAATCATGTCCGCAGGCATGCATCACGCCTTCATTGGTGGATTTATACGCGGTATTGTTCGCTTCATGGATGGGAAGGGCGTCCATATCCGCGCGGAGCGCAATCACGGGACCGTTTCCGGGCTTCTTGCCTTTAAGAACGCCGGTTATACCGGTAACGGACAACCGAATATGCTCAATGCCTATTCCTGTAAGCTGCCGGCTTACGTAAAGAGCGGTATTATGCTCATGGTATGAAAGTTCAGGATTGGCATGAAGGTGCCTCCGGATGGCTACCAGATCCTGCTTCATTCCTGCTGCCAGTGCGCGTACTTTTTCTGCTAACATCTGTACAAGTTAAGGCAGCATAAACTGTTAAAAAAAAGAAATTGATGTCTGGCAGGGCGGGGAAGAAGGCTTACAGGCTATTGAGACGCCTCCGGGCTTTCTGCAGCATATCCGCAGCAGAAGATGCCGGTATTGATTGTATGTCAAAAAGTTTGATCACAGCTTCCAGTTCCTGTAGTTTTTCATATTGCTTCCGGACTTTCAGTTGCTCTCTCATTATCCTGATCTTTTCGTAATCCTGAATCCCTTCTATGAGTTTCTCCAACCGGATGGAACTGCCTGCACCGGGATATACAAAATAGGTATCGCCGGATGACCAGGTGCTGAAACGCGCGTCCTGCAGGGGATTGGCAGGCCAGCAATTGTAGGCCCAGCGGAGATACCCGGAAAACCTTCTGTTGGCAGCATACCAGCCCATGAAAGCAGATTCGGCGGGAGGAGAAAACGTGAAAGTGTTGGGAAAACCTTCAAAACAATAGGTATAAAAGGTAGTGGGCTTACTGGTGGCGAACCGCTGTTTCAGCGAAACCGAATCGAAGGTTTCAGCTGAAGCAATGCAATAATCATATATTTCGGCAGCCAGCTCCTTATGAAAACTGCCAGCCAGGGATATTTTGAATTCCTTATCGATACTGCGCACCAGCGCGATCACCTGTTTCATGTCTTCCAGTGGACGTTCGTCCATTGCGATAGAGGTCCTGCTGAACCAGCCTTTTTCTTTCAGGTGCGCAGCGAAATTTTTTAACATGGGCGTCCAGTGCTCCAGGAATGCAGGAGAGCCTGTTGGGGCAATGAGCACCGTGTCTTTGCCTGTGGCTTCATCAAAATAATAGAACTTATTGTTCCAGGGCACCATCGTGTAACAATTGATGAGCTTGCTGATACCCTGATCCGTCATAAACTCCACCAATTTATCAAAAATGGTGTAATCATATGCCCAGCTGCCATCCGCTTTTTTGATCCAGCGTATCATGCTTTGATAGATATCATAGGTCTGCCCGCGCCAGGGATCATGGATCATACTCACCGTGATGGCCTTCTGACCGGCGTCGGCCAGCATTTTCATGTATGGCTTCATGGCTTTGAAATGCTGATCTGACCAGGGGTGCAGGCGATGAATACGTGCAATGGAATAAGGATTCTGCCAGAGATCGAGGTGGAATTTCCATTGAGCAGGTTCGGGAAGGGTACTATTCAATACCATTACTGAGTAGCTGAGGGTATTTAACAAGCTGTCAGCCCTGAATAATTGCAGTATACCGTTATATGTTCCTCCTTTTGCATGCTGAGGAATGCGTATGCTTACCCACACAGGTTGATTGGAATTGGCTGCAATATTTACTGAAGGGGAGAAATGAATGCCATCGGCCTGTAATGAAGAATCAGCCCCTGGTTTTATCCCGCAACCATGACCTTCTTCATTTAATCCATCAGACCAGACATAACCCACAAATCCAACTTTTACAGCAGTAGCAGGAATAACAGCGCCACTGGTGCTTCTCAGATTTCCTGCTTTTACACTTATATCTTTTAAAGTGGAAGCGCTTTGTATGACCAACTGCGCATTGACCTTTTCTCCTTTCCAGCTAACGGTTTTCCAGTGATCCGTCAAACCTGTGACGGATCCTTTTTGCGGATACCTTGTATCTGTATTGCCGAATGCCAGGGATATGGCGCTTTGTTGTGCAGACAAAATGAGAGGGCCGCCCATCAAACAAATCAGCAGGATTATCTTTTCAATACGCATAAGCAAAGTATTTAAAAAGGGCGGTCCGCACTACCGGCCCGCCCTGAATAAACAAGGACAGCTTGTTTATTGAAGTATCCGCTCGGTCAGCGATTCAAGATTTACCGGTTTCGGGTCTTTGTGCACAAACAGATGTTGTTGCACCCAGTCCCTTTCCCAATGCATAAAGTTTGTTTTTTTGAATTCCGTGCCCCGCAGCTGCGCGCGCAGTTCATCAAAAAAGATGATCCATCTTTTTTTGTAAAAACCGGTCATGAGGCCGCTCCACTCTTTGTAAGCATAATCATGGAGGTTGTCTTCAGCATCATTCCTTTCTCCCCAATAGGTGGTCAGCATCATCAGGTTGAGCAGGTTATTATCTTTCTCTGCTTTGGTATTTCCTGCGCGCAAAGCCTGTTGCTGCCAGGTGCTCAGTCTGTAGAGCGGACCGGTATTCAGAAGGGTATCCGTGATGTCTATCAGTTGAAGGAATCGTTTGGCTTCTTTGTTCATTGTGCTCAGGTCCTTTTCGTTGAACGCAGCCACCAGCCTGGCATGTACACTGTCTGCCTCATTGGCCATGTACTGCCTGGTGAAATTGATCAGGTCTGTTCTGTAAGTGCTGCTGTTCTTCATCAAAGGCGCCGCCTTCGCGAATTGTTTCACTGCTTCTGCAAAAAGGTGTATATCGTAGCTTTTTTTAAGTGTTCCCCAGCTGGAAACAGATTTGATCTGCAATGCCGGTCTGGCACATAGGATATTCTCGGGTGGACCTTCCTGACGGCTGGCAATGCTCTGGTAGATGGTCTGGAGAAACACTGCCCAGGCCTTGCTGATATCTTCATTCTTCTTTCCATAACGTGAAAGAACATACGATTCAATCCACTTGTTAAGGTCCAGCTTTTCTTTATGCCATCCCAGTTCCAGTGTAAGGTCATAAGCTACCGGGTTATTATCGATGCCTTCCGGCATGATGCCAACCCCCTGCAGGTATTGTGAGAACTCACCCGTGCGGGCCCTGTGAGTTTCATCGATAAAACGCTGAAGCTTTCCGAAAAGGCCTGGCCTTTCCCCGAAATTGTTCACGATGCACCATAGGAAGGGACTTCCTTCATAACCCTTGCGCAGCTCCCAGTTGCTGGTAGCTTCACCAAACAGCTCCTGTACCAGGATGTTCGATTTATTAAGGGCTGTGAGCATTTCTGTTTTTGGATTGTCCCACCATCCCTGCATCACCCACACAGAACCGGGAAAATGCTTCATCATTAATTTCTGAATGCCTGCTCCAACTTTTCCGAGGTCAGCACCACCCGTGCTTCCACCTTCATGGAAAGGATCGCCGGAGAAAAAGCGAAGGTCTTTGCCATACAGTCTTTTTGTTACATCATAGAAGATGCTTCCGATGCGTGTGAATGCCGTGTCATCGGCGGGATCCAGTATATCAGGCCTGGTGAAAGCGCCCCAGGTACCCTGCGGAATGATCTTCGCTTTTGTTTTGTTCTTCAGATCGGATGGCACCATGCCGTAGAAGGCAGGCATTACAGGTTCAATTCCCAGTGAACGCATGCGTCTGATCATCTGCTGTACCAGTTTCATGCGGCTATCGATCTGGCTCTGCGGCATCGGGCCGCCCCAACCCTGGATATTTCCCATCAGCCACCAGGCATTATAAGCAGGGCCGGTGATATAATCATTGATCTCTTTATCTGTATAATTGAGTTGCTTCAACACCTGTTGCCATACGGCTTCCGAGCCATTGGCCACCAGCATGAGGTTGACGCCGTTGAGCGCCATCCAGTCCAGTTCCCGCTCCCAGTCCTGCCAGTTGTAAAAGCTCATGGTGTAATTGTAGGTGCAGTAGTTGAGTGCATAACGGTAGGTGAGCGGCTGATCCATCTTCACAGGTACAGGCACTTTTGGAAGCGGAGAAACCGGCGCCAGGTTATCGCCCATATGGCTCATGGAGCGATGGCAATAGTAACGCAGATACCAGTTCAGGGCGGTTGCTGCTGCATTGGAGCCGGTGGCTTCGATCACCACTTTGTCTGCTGCCGTGCGCAGTACAAATCCTTCTTTGGGCTGTTGCAGTTTTTTGAACTGCAGGGAGCCAGCCAGCCAGGGCACCCTTCTTTTGGCCAGCGCCTGCACACCATCAAACTCACCGGCCATCAGCATTGCCGGCATCAACAACGTAAGAATACAGAGATATTTCTTCATAGTAATTTTTATACGGACAATTGAATTACAGTATTACCGCCGCCCCTCAGGCTGAGGTCAACGGGTTTGTTCTGTTTCCAGGAACCTCCTGTGAAATCAGGGAAGTCGATGGAGTTGGAGCGATGTGATACAGACCAGATGCTGAGCGGCGTTACGGCACTCCAGGCAGCGGCATCATACACATCCATATCCAGCGGGAGACCATTGCGGAGGCAATCAATCATCCGCCAGTCCATGATAAAGTCCATGCCTCCGTGCCCACCCACCGTTCTGGCGGCGGTGGCCACATGTTTGATCAGTTCCGGGCTGTATTGTTCTTCATATTTTTTCAGGCCGGACTCATTCATCCATTCGTGTCCCAGGGCCAGTTTCCCTGGCTCGGGATATTTCTGCACATAACCTTTGGTGCCGCTGAGCGCATGAATGCGACTGTAGGGGCGGGGAGAAGAGATATCATGCTGAACCATGATGGTTTTTCCATGATGCGTTTTGATCATGGAAGTGTTCATATTCCCCCTGTACTTTTTATTACCGAATGGTTTGAACCAGGGATCATCACCGGCAGCCAGTTTATCGGCAAGGGGCTTCATCATGAAATCATCAGAGCTCATGGAGCTCATATAAGAGAACTGATCGCCCCGGTTGATATTCATGGCCTGTGCAATGGGGCCAAGCCCGTGTGTCGGGTACAGATTACCGTTATGCTGGTTCTCTTTCCAGCGCCACTGAGGGGCTTCATCTTGTTTCGGCTTACGGAACATACCGTCAAGCAGTGTATGGATATAAGCACCTTCACCATGTACCAGTTCTCCCAGAACACCTTGTTGGGCCATGGCAATGGTCATGGTCTCAAAGAAATCATAACAACAGTTCTCCAGTTGCATGCAGTGTTTGCGGGTGCGCTCGGAGGTGGTCACCAGTTGCCATGCTTCTTCCAGGTTGCGGGCAGCGGGTACTTCCACGGCTACATGCTTGCCATGCTCCATGGCGTAAACAGCCATGGGCACATGATATTCCCAGGGAGTAGTGATGTAAACGAGATCGATGTCATTCCGCTCGCAGAGCGCCTTCCAGGAGTCTTCTTTTCCATAGTATTCTGCTGCTGCGGGCCACCCGGCTTTTTTAAGATTGTTCTGGTGCAGTTTTACAGGATATTCGCGTACGTCGCAAATGGCTTTGATCTCCACATTTTTGATATTGCGGATGCGCGTGCATGCCCATCCGCCTCTGTTGCCCATGCCTATGAATCCGATACGCACCACAGGTATGGCCGGCGCCGCATAGTTGCACATATTGAAGCGCTGCTTCCGCTTTTTGCCCTGCTGAAGCCCTGCTTCGATATCCTGATCAAGCTGCTCCTGCGATGCATAACCGGTAAGCCCGGTCAGCAGCAGGCCGCCTGCACTGAGTCCTGTTCTTTTCAAAAACCCACGACGATCCTGGTTCATTGTCTGAATGAATTAGATGAGATCAATTGTTTGATTAATTATTGTTGCGCTCCCTTGCTGATCTTTCCGTTTTCTATGCGTGGTTTGTTATCGATATCTGTTTTACCATTCACTGCCTCGGAGATCACGGCTCCACTGTTCCTGGCGGGAGACCCGGCCTGGATGCGCAGATCCGGCGTGCTGAGGTTTACCAGCATCGGATCTATGCCAATAGTTGAATTTGCATCCTGCCCGCTGGCTGTTTTGTAGGCATTGTAATCTGTATACGCTGTTCCGTTCCAGATCCATTTGGCGGTTCCGGCAGTATAATAAAGATTGTTATCGATGATATTGTCTGCGCCGGTAGCTGTGTATTTGTGGATGAATACATCCGTTGGCCTGGCATAGATGATATTGTTGCGGATCACGTTGTTGGTGCAACGCTCCGTGAGCCTGATCTCGCCTTCGATCTCTCCGAAATGCCCGGGATATTTATTGTTGTTGTACAGGGTATTGTTCACTACATAACAGTTACTGGTGCCGCCTGTGGTGAAGTTCAGATAGTCGCCCATATAGATACCGGTACGGTTGCAGTTGTACACGAAGTTGTTGCGAACGATATTGTTCTTTGTGGCAAATTCATTGCTCTCACTCACCAGTCCGATGCCCCTGTCGCAGTCATACACGATATTCCTTTCCACGATGGTATTGGCGCTGCCGCAAACATAGATACCGATGGCGCCATAATTGTTCAGCCCCCAGTAATCGGTGGATTTGGTCATGCTGACATTGTATACAGTATTATCGCTTACTACTCCGTTACGGGCATAGTTGGTGGCTGCAGCGCCGGAAGGATGGAGATTATCACCTGCTGCCACTATCACCCCGATATTCTCGGTGTCATAGATCCTGTTATGAGTGAAGGTGAAGCCGTCTACGTTGCCGGCGAAAGTAACGTTCTCACTGGTGCCGGTCTGCATATCATGCACGGTACATCCGGTGACATTGATATTGCGGATGGCTTCGGTTCCGTTGCCAAGCACAAATATCGCATGTGCACTCCTGTTAGTGAGATGGAAGCTTTTGATATCGGAGATGTTACAGTTCTTTATATCGATATCACGGCTATTGCCTGTAATGGAAATTCCCATCGGGTCCACACCGGGATTCGGGGTATGGAAATGTGCAATGTCAAAACCATCGATGGTGAGGAATTTTACATTGGAGAAGGTTACCATGGCCATCCAGCCTGTGGCTGTGGTAAGGCTTCCATCGATGAGCGGACGTTCTCCGGGATAGGCTTTCAGCGTGATATGTTTGCCCAGCAGTCCTGATTTTCCGAAGATCACCCGGTCTGTGTAAGTGCCTGCGCGAACGAATACGGTATCACCGGCCAAAGCCTTTCCCAGTGCATAATTGATGGTGCGGAAGGGAGTGGCGGCAGCACCGTTGGCGGCGTCGTTGCCGTCAACAGCCACGTACAGTGATCTTGCCTGCCTGTCGGATGCTTCACTGGCGATCTTCAGTTTGGAACAGGCAAAGAGACCTGTAACCAGAAGCGCAAGCGGGTTCAGGAAGAATATCATATTCTTTGGTGAGTTTGTTTTCATATGGGGCTTTTTTACTCCGATACGATCTTGCGGATACGGTTATTGTTTTTGTCCATTACGTAAACGGTTCCATTCTTGTCAACGCAAACACCTGTAGGTGCACTGAAGGCTGCAGCCTCTCCGATACCATTGAGGTAACCCGCGTTGCCACTGCCGGCAAAAGTGCTTACCTCATGCGTGGTGGCATCGATGAAGCGGATACTCTGGTCAGGCGCACTGGTCAATCCTTCCACGGTACCATTGGTGGCTACATAGATATTGTTCTTGCTGTCAAGCGCCAGCGACCAGGGATAATAGAATTTTGCAGCGGCTCCGGGGCCGTTCACATAACCTCCGCTATTAGGCTGCCCTGCAATCAAAGTCCTGGTCCAGCTGCCGGCAGTGATCTTATAAATGGTGTGGTCACCATGACCGGTAACGATCAGGTTACCATCCGTATCTACATCAAAGCCTGCTGCATAGGGCAGTCCTGATACGGCAAGTTCATAAGACCAGGCTGCTGTGGATTTGTAAATGGTGCCTGCATTGGTACAGCCCAGGTACAGGATATTGTTCTTTTTATCATAGGCAACCGCCCATGGCTCTGCAGGTGCGCCATAGTACCAGCTGGCATATCCCTGTGGTGTTACCTTGCGTACATTCCAGTTGAGTACATCTGCTACGTACACATTGCCATCATTGTCCAGTGTGAGGGAATAAGGGAGGTAAAAACGCGCCGCTGCACCCTGACCTTCCACATTGCCGGTATTACCGGGGCTTCCGGCCAGTGTGCTCACCATGCCCGTACTGTCGATCTTACGGACGCAGGCATTGCCGGGGTCGGCCACATAAATGTTCAGATCGTTGTCAACAGCGATGCCGCTGCTCCGGTACCAGGCGGGGGAATTGAAATTGAACTGTGCTTCTTCGCCTTTACCATTGGCAAAGCCTGCTGTTCCGTTGCCTGCAACAGTAGTGACTGTATTGGTGAAGTAATATTTGAATTCAGTACTGCTCTCTATCACATCGGAGCCAATCTTCACGGTCAGTTTGCCCGATCCGCATTTCTTGGGGACCACTACCATGATCTGGTTGCCGTTCACACCAACCACCGGCAGGTTCTTGCCGTTGATGCTGACGCTGATCTCACTGAGGTCTGACGTGAAATTGCTGCCATTGATGAGGATCTGTGTAGAGCGGCCACCGGACTGAGGTGTAAAGTTGTCGATGGTCATGGCCGATCCCGCCTGGTGTTTGAAGGTGCTGTCCTTCTTACAGGATCCCAGCAGGGAAGCCAGAATAAGGGTACCGGCTGCTATATATTGTGAAATTCGTTTGTTCATAATTGTTAGTTATGGTTGTTGAATTACCATCCGGGGTTTTGGACCAGTGAATTGTTCTTGTCGATATCATCCTGCGCAATAGGAAAGAGGTACATCTTGTTATCCCAGAACCTGTTCTGCAGCAGGGTGCGTTTGTAGTAATCGGCAAAGCCGAAACCCTGGTTATTGTCGTTGGTGACGGTGTTCATCCGGTAGATGGTCCTGTTCTCCGGCAATCCCATCTGTAGCCTGCGGATAAGGGTATAGTTGCGGTCGCCTTCAAAGCAAAGCTCCACCTGCCTTTCGCGAAGGATATGCTTGCGCAGTTCAGCCTGGTTGCCAACAGCAGAAGGATAAGTGTCTTCCAGGTTGGGAAGGCCTGCACGCGTTCTCACTTCGTTGAGGTATTTGAGAATGTCAGTATTACCGGGATCGTATTCATTCATCGCTTCCGCAAAATTGAGCAGGATCTCCGCGTAACGGATATGGATCCAGGGACGGAAAGGAGTCTGGTCCTGCCTGATATTGGACGCCGGGTTGATGAATTTCTGCACGCAGTAACCTGTCATGTCCACCACATTGGTAGTGCCAACGCCAGATTTACCGGAATAGTAGAATTCTGCGCGGCCCCTGCCGTCCATATTGGTAGCGGAAGAGAAGAAGTTCCTGTCGTCTGTAGTTGGTGCAGGCAATACAGGTTTTCCATTGTAAAGAATGTAAGCGTAAAAACGGGGCTCGCGGTTCACGTACATATTGGAGTTGCCGGTGATATAGCCACGGTTCACCCCATCTCTTTTTTCACCGTATAAGGCAGGGTCATTGCTGGCTGCGAAGCCCGTTTCCGTGTAGTTGCTGAGCGGATCATCGATGGTGCGCCCATTCCTCATGCAGAAAGCGTCCACGATATTCTGTGTGGCATTCTGCATATTGTAACCACCGGGTGCAGGCGCAGCGCGCTTCTCAAAGCCCCACTGGAAGGGCTCTCCAAACTGATCGTATTTGTGGGTGGTGAAGATCATCTCACTGTTCCAGGAGGAAAGGAAGAGATTACGTACTGAAAGGTATGGATCGAAATCTGCATCGCCTTCATCCTTGTTGGTGAAGAGTTTGTAGGTATTGAGATCGATAACAGCCCTGGCAGCATCGGCTGCTTTCTTCCATTTACTGGCATCGAATTGTTCGGGGGCCAGGGCGGTACCATCATGGTTCCTTAGATTGGCCATGGCTGGGTTGCCGTTCCAGAGCGGACTGGCGGCCAGTAACAAGGCCTGTGATTTCACGGCCAGGCAGGCTCCTTTGGACGGCCTTCCATAATTGTCGGAGGACTGCCATGTTTTAGGAAGATTGACGGCTGCCCTGTCCATCAGTTCATTGATATAATCCACGCAGGTATCCAGCGGAGCCCGGGGATATTTGTTGAAGTCCTCATTGAGACTGAGCAGCGTTGAGACCTTCACAAAAGGACCATACTGCTGCAATAGTTTGAAATAGAACCAGCCTCTGAGGAAGATAGCTTCTGATTTGTATTGTGCTTTCAGTTCATCGCTGAGCAGGTCTGAAGGAACCTTGTCGATATTGTTCTCAAACACAATGCTCTGCCTTATGCCCGAATAGTAACGGCTCCAGGTAGACCAGTAGCCGCTCTGCGCATTCCAGTTCCCGATCACCATATTCCTGACTGGTACGCCCTGTACACTGCAGGATGATTCATCACTGAAACCCAGCATCGTGTAATCATCTCCGTCAGTTCTCACATGCCCGTAGACCTGGTAAAGATAGCCTTCCGCATTGGCGCGGGTCTGCCAGATCATATCGGAGGTGAGCAGGTTATCCGGTTTTTTGTCGAGGTACTTGTTGCACCCTGCAATGGCAAACAGTCCGAGCAGGAAGCAGGCCGCCATGATATTTTTAGATCGATTGTGCATAGTTGGTAAATTGACTGGTGCTAGAATTGAGCTCTGATACCTACGGTTACCATCCTGGTGATAGGATATTTGGCGCCGTTGGAGCCGAGTTCAGGGTCCCACAATTTGAATTTGCTGAAAGTGAGCAGGTTTTGTCCTGAACAATAGAGGTAGAGGTTGGAGAGGCCGCCTCTTTTCAGTGCTGGTGAACTGAAATTGTAACCGATGGAAGCCTGCTTCAAACGCAGATAGGATCCGTCTTTCAACCACCTGGTGCTGCTGATATAGTTATTGTCCGTAACACTTCCCAGCGTGAGGCGGGGATAATAGGCATCGGGGTTTGGATTGTCAGGAGTCCACCTGTCGAGTGCCTTTGACATGGTATTGTTGGGATATTGACCGATCCCTGAGAAAGGCACAACGCCCACGCCGGTAGCTCCCCAGCCACTGCCATCGATATAACTTCCGTTGGCCATGATACCAACATCGGCCACACCCTGGAAGAAGAGGGAGAGATCGAATTTCTTGTAGTTCACAGAAAAGCCTGCACCATAGAGCCAGCTTGGGAACCATGATTTGCCGAGGTACTGGTAATCATATGCATCGATCACATCATCATCTTTACCATTGAGGTTGAGGTACCTGATATCTCCCGGTCTTACCTGGCCGAATTTCTGCTCGGCATGTGCATCTATCTCATCCTGGTTATTGAAGAGTCCTTCTGAAATATAACCGGTGAATTCTCCGAAGCGTGTACCGGTGCTGCGCTGGTAAGCGTATCTCCGTACAGGCTCGTCGCGGAATACCACTTTGTTGATGGTGTAGGTGGCGTTACCAAAGAGGCGAAGGCCAACCTGCCCGATCTGCTGGTTGTATTCGATGCTTGCCTCAAATCCTTTATTGTCCATTTCCCCGATATTGGCGAAGATGGCCGAACCGGTATACCCCGCAATGGAAGAGATGGAGGCACGCTCGATGAGGATGTCTTTCCGTTTTTCGTTGAAAAAGTCCACAATGATGTTCACCGTATTGAAAAGGCCTACTTCCAGTCCCAGGTTGGTCTTATATGACTTCTCCCAGGTGAGGTCTTCTACTCCGATCTGGTTTTCGGTTATTCCATACCGTAATGAGCCGTTGGGGCCGAATCCTGTCACCCTGCCGCTACCGATCTGTGTTAGATAAGGGAACCTGTTGCCGATGCCGATATTATCGTTACCCACCACGCCGTAAGAAGCTCTCAGTTTCAGGAAGCTGATCGATTGTGAGAATTTATCGAAGAAGTTTTCTCTTGACACTACCCAGCCGGCTGATACGGAGGGGAAGTTGCCATATTTATTACCTATCTCAAAGTTTTCGGAACCCGTATATCCTGCATTCACTTCCACCAGGTATTTGCTATTGTAACCATAAGTGAGCCTGGCTGCCAGCGCCTGGTTGCGGTAGGCGATCGATCCGATCACATCACCGGAAGTGCTCACGAGGCGGTTGCGCATATTGTAGAGCAGGAGGCCGCCGATCTGGTGGTCGCCAAAGCTCCTGTTGTAATTGAGAGTGCCTTCAAGATACATCACGCGCTCACCGGTTGAGCTCTGGCTGTAACCCAGGAACTGCTGCCCGGTGCGGGTTTGTGTGTATTCGAAATTGCCTTCGCTGTCGCGGTTGTTGGCAAGGAAAAGATCGTTCACGCCACTGCGCCTGTTGTTGAAAACGCCGTAGCTGTCGAAGGAGAATCGTCCTGAAACATCCAGCCCTTTCACCCATGAATCCAGTTTCTGCGTAACGGTGAACACAGATTGAACGGATGGACGGAATTCAGTGCTGTAGCCATTGTTCTGTACTTCATTGAAAGGATTGGCGCCGCCGTTATTTCCGGGGCCAGCCCATTTGCCATCGGGGTATTGAATGGGGAAGGCAACAGGTGTGGTGGCATAGCTGAGGTACCAGAGTTTGCCGGCGGAGATGCCGGGATACTTGCTGTTCACCAGCATGGCGGAGAGGTTCATCTGCAGCAGGGTGGTACGGGTAATGTTCACGTCCACATTGGTGCGGAAATCATATCGTTTGAAATTCAGGTTCGGATTGTAATCGTTGAGTTTGGAAGTATTGTACTGTCCGTTCTGGTTGTAGAAAGAAGCGGAGAGATAATAACGAACGGTTTCACCGCCACCTGCGATATTGAGGTTGGCATTGGTGAGGGAGGATTGTTTCTTGTAAACCGCATCCACCCAGTTTACATTGGGGTAGATGTAGGGATCGAGGCCGCTGGCTGTTTTCTGGATCTGCTCTTCTGAATACAGGGAGGAGAGGCCCATATTGTTACGTGCTTCGTTCAGCAGTTTCATATAGTTGACGCCGTCCAGCATTTCCGGTGTTTTGGTAAAGGAAGTGGAGCCGGTCTCTGCTTTCAGCGAAATGCGCGCCCTTCCTGCTGCGCCACGTTTGGTGGTGATCAGCAAAACTCCGTTGGCGCCCTTGGCACCGTAGATAGCTGTGGAGCTGGCATCCTTCAGTAAGGAAATGCTGCTGATGTCTTCAGGATCGATATTGTTGAAAGCCCCGCCGTACGTGCTGTTCACGTCATCACGCTGAACGCCGTCCACAATGATGAGGGGCGAAGTACTACCTGTGAATGTACCGATACCACGGATGGTGAAAGTGCTGTTGTCGTAACCCGGTTCACCGCTGCTCTGAACGGAAATGATACCGGCAACTTTACCGGCCAGCGCGTTGGTAAGGCTGGGAACAGGAGTGCGCATATCTTCCATATTCACGCTGCTGACTGCGCCGGTTACGGTCACTTTCTTTTGTTTGCCATACCCTACAACCACTACATCACTGAGCTTATCGGTTTTTTTCAGCAGGGTCACTTTCACGATCCTGTTATTCCTGTTGACCCTTACTTCCTGAGTGATCATGCCCACCATGGAAAACACGAGCGTGTCTTCCGGTGAGCTTTTGATAAAAAAAGTGCCGAGCTCATCGGTGGTGGCAAAGATGTCTGCGTTCTTTACCTGTACGGTAGCGCCGTTGATCACCTGTCCGTCTTCACCCATAACCTGACCTTTCACCACGCTCTGGTAAACAGCGGCAAGGTCTTCAACTTTATCGGTGGCTACCGGTTTTTTATTCTCAGCCGGTTTTTCGTTCAGCAATAGTTTGTTTTCACGAAGGGTGTACTGGATATTCCTGTTCTGGAAGAGTTGGTCCAGCACTTCCTTCAGTTGGGTCTGCCGGAAGTTGACCGTTACTTTTTCGGCATCGTTCAGCAACTGGTTGCTGTAGAAGAAGGTGACGCCAGTTTGTTTTTTGATGGCTTTGAAAACCTGGAGCAGCGTAATGTTCCTGCCCTCGATCGTTACCGTTTTCTGAAGGGTCTGGTTGCTCTGGGCAAACAGGCTCAGGGAACAGGCGATGGCCAGGAAGACGGTGATGCAGGCTTTGGCGAATCCCGGGAGGGGAACCCAGGAGGAGCTTACGGGTCTTCTCATTTAAGCAGAATTATTGTGATGGTTTTGGTTGTTGCAATCGTATACTTCATATAATATATACAGCCCGTTTGTAAAAACGGGTGAATGCATCACCAATAAATTCAGAATATTTTATTTCAGGAAGAGGTCCTTGCCTGAAAAGTGGTAGGTAGACTGGCCGATGGTTTCCAGGTCGCTGAGAAATTCAGTGAGTTTGTTCCTGTCCATTACCCCTGTAATGGATTTACCGGCAAACTTCTGTTTGTCCAGTATGAAATTGACGCCATAGATCCTGCTGGCGATCTGCGCCACTTCCGTTACGGGCATATTGTAGAAATAGTAGAGGCCGCCGATCCAACCGGTTACCTCATCGGTATCGAAGGGATTCACCTCGAATCTGCTTCCGGGTCTGAAAGCCGCTTCCTGACCGGGTTGCAGGGCTTTCTGCTGACCGTCTGCACTGGCTGTGATCACACTGCCTTCCACCAGGGCGGTGCGAACGGTCTGAGGCTGATAAGTGTTCACATTGAAACTGGTTCCCAATACCTGCACGGTAGTGAGAGGTGTATGCACGATAAATGGCTGCTTTGATTGTTTTGCTACTTTGAAGAAAGCTTCGCCTTCCACATAAACCTCTCTGCTGGTGGCTTTGAAATGAAAAGGGAAACGGATACTGGTGGCGGCATTCAGCCATACTTCGGTGCCGTCTGACAGAACAAGCCGGTAAGTCTTACCGGCAGGCACTTTCAGGGTGTTCTGCGAAGTGTCTTCAGACTGGTACTGTAAGGTTTCGTTGCTGGCATCGATGGTGGCATGGTCCAGTCGGATGGTCTGCCGGTTACCGGCGCCGCCGATATCAATGGAGCGGCCATTGGCCAGGGCCAGCTGAACACTCTGCTGGTTTTTAGCGATGAGCGAAGCCGCCTGTTCTTTACTGACGGCTGTATTCCGGAAGAAGAGGAACCAGGCTCCGGCGGTTACCAATGTAAGGCTGGCAGCGGCAATGCCTGCCCTCCGGATGAAGAGGCTGCCTCTGTTCTTCCTGGCAGCTGGGCGCAGTTGCATGCGCGATTTAACATCCTGCAGCCCTTCTTCAGCATCGAGCGAGGAGGCAAATCCAGGGAGATCCAATCCTGTGGCTTCCGACTGGATACTGTTCCAGAGCCCTCGGAAAGAAGGATCTTCCGCCAGCAAACGGTTCAGTTCCGCCTGATCAGCAGTACTGAGACTACCCGATTGTTTCTCCAGGAACCATTGCAATACCTGCTCGTAACTTTGCTTCATTTGATAATACTACAGCCATTAACCGGAATCGGGTTAATCTGTTTTCGTTTTTATTTCGCCACGCAAGATCCGGAGACCGGTCTTTAAGTGTGTTTTGAGTGAATTGATGCTGATGCCCATGGTGCTGGCCGCTTCGCTGTAGCGTTTACCGTTAAGATAAACGAACTGGATGGCGGCTCTTTTCTGGGCTGGTATCTCATCCAGTGCATGGTAGAGCTCATCATAAGTTTCGGGTTGGTGCCCGGCCGCAGGGTGACTGTATTCCTCCTGCAATACGGCAAACTGCTTCCGGTGCCTGCTCTGGGTCTGCTGTTTTTCCAGGTGGTTCAGACAGCGGTTTTTGACGGCCCGGAAAAGATAGCCTTTTACGTCGTCATGAAACTGAAGGAAGAGTTTTTTGTCCCAGATATCCAGGAAGAGGTTCTGTACCAGGTCTTTTGCTTCCTGCTCGTTGCGGAGGAAGTAGAAGGCGCTCACGCAGAGCAAACGGTAGTACTTCAGGTATAACGCATCATAGGCCGAAGGGTCCTGGTCCCTGAGCCTTAACACAATTGTTGTATCCTGTTGATGATGCATGCCACTGCTTTACCCATTAAAAATAAGAGGAATTTACATCCGAAAAACGCACAAACGTTTGCATAATCTTTTTGACAAATGTTGGATAAATGGAAATTGTTGCATCAGGAGGGGCTGATCCGCCGGTCAGGCTTCACAGTTGTAGTTAATTCAATGACCAAGTTGTATCTTAATGGCTTCCCTACCAACCTTGCGCCCATGAAACAGTTTGTTGTGTTTGTACCATTGATCATTTTTCTGGCCGTCCTTCCGGGGCGTGAAACCAGTCACCAACCCTCGAAAGCTGCTGAGAGCGGTGTTTCCACGAATTTCAAATGGGCAGGGGCCTGGCAGCCATCCCGCAGAAGTGCGGGCGATGGCGTTACCAAACTGGAGGTGAAGATCGGCCGTTTCATCACCCTTCCCAAGGAATCGCTGGCCAATGTGATCTTCAATGTGCAGAATAAATTCCCCGGATCAGCGCCCTGGGCCACCTGGGCAGTGGGCGACCTGAGCAGGATCACACCGGCCTATGAAGGTATTTCAGATGCCCAGCATGAAGCCTGGTTATATTATATGGACAGGATGGGGGTACGGGTATTCCTGGAGATCTATCCTTTCAAAGCCAATCAGAAGAAAGGTATAACGGCCACCGATATCCCTGCAGAGATGGAGCTATGGCTTCGCAAGTTCAGGCACCATCGTTGTGTAGTGGGCATGGGCATCGAGCTGGAGTACTTCGGAAAGGCCACGGATTCCGCTGTGGCGGTCTGGGATGCAAAATTGAAATCGGTAAAGAATTCATACAGACTTTTTCTTCGTCATTATAATGCCGAGTATATGCCACCCACTTACCGGGGCAGGGGCGATCTCATTTTCATCAATGATGCGTCTGAAGGTAAGCTGCAAGACCTGAACAAAGGTTTTGCCGACTGGGCCAACCGTTTTGCGCCTACTGCCTGTGCCTTTCAGCTGGGTTATCCTGCAGATGAGGATGGCATGAATGGAAATGCCGACCAGGGCTGGTGGAAACTGGCCGATCCGGTGAAGGACTGGGGAGATGCCATTCTGCCAATGATCAACAGCCCGAAGCAGGAGTTGGGTTTCATCTGGGTAACCGCGCAATCTGGTAAATCTTACAATTCCAACTGGGACCTCACAAAGGGCGCGAAGCTGCCTGCTCCGAGGAAATAGCACTGACGGAGAGCTGCACTCGCTCGCCTCTGGCGAGTGAGGAATATTTGCTCGCCTCTGGCGAGCACCGTGTCGCCGGGAGGCGACGGAATATAAGTAACTCGCGGGGACGCGAGTTACCGGGCACACGCTGACTAATTTGTACACTCGCTGAATAAAGTAAAAAAGGCCGCAACTGCATAAGCAGCGCGGCCTTTATGATTGTGTGTTTGAGACTATTTCTTGAAGATTCCTTCGAAGAGCATGCCGTCACCTGCTGGCATATCCAGTTGCAGCAGTTTGCTGATGATGGGCGCTACATCCACCAGGCTCATCTGAGGGATCACCACTCCTTTTTTGATGCCTTTGCCAAAGGCCACGAAACCTGTTCTGATCTCTTTGAAATCGGGAAAGTAACCGTGTGTGCCTCCCTGGGCCGGTCTCATCAGGTTGCCGGTGGTTGCGCCACTGAAAGCAAATCCCTGTTGCGCGCTGAGCGCGAATGCAGCATCAGGATCTCCACCAACTGCATCGAGCTCCTCCCTTGTTTTGATCAGGAATGATTTCTGTTGCGCAGCAGGCAGGCTTTTCAGCAGTTGCAAAACTTTCTCCTTTGTCTGTTTATCGTTATTGTCTCGCAGCCTCAGCACGGAGCCGCCGCCCGATGTATGGAAACAGGCTTTCCAGTTTTCCGGTTTTTTAGGATCGTACAATCCGGCCTGTACCAGCAGGGTATTGGGTGCGATACTGGTATGGATATCCACGAAACCATGATCACCGGTTATGATGAAAGTGGTCCTGTCTTCAATGCCTGCCCTCTGTACGGCTTCACGGATGGTTTTGATGGCACGGTCAACACCGGCAACGGCTACCCGCACTTTATCGCCATCACGGCCCTGCTCGTGTTCAAAGTGATCTGCCATTACCAGGTGCACGGCCAGCAGGGATGGTTTGTATTTGCGGATGATATAACCGCTCATGCGTGCCATGTTCTCATCGAGTGTGAGATAGTCTGCATCGAAATCGCTCTCATCCAGTTTGCCAACAGCATGCTGTTCCAGTTCCTCGTACAAGCCACGGGGAACAGCATTTTGACGGAGTGCTTCTATGAAAGTCTTTTTCTTGTTCTCTTTCGTGGGCAGGTTCCAGAATTCAGGAATGCAGTAAGTGGCGGGATTGCCAACGGAAACCGGCCAGAAAACAGAGGCCGTGCTCAGTCCTTTTATTTTTGCCTGGCTGAAGATGGTAGGCACTTTGATGCTGTCGTAGTACCAGTTCCATTTTCCGGTAACGCCATTGGGCTCAAAGGGAGTATTGCCCTGGATGCCGTGTTTGGCGGGCTTTACACCTGAGATCATACTTGTATGGGAAGGATAGGTAACAGTAGGAAAGACACCGTCAACACCATCGGAATAAACACCTTCGTTCATCCCCTGGCGGAGATTCACCATATTCCAGGTGGGGTCTTTGTAAAATTCGGGACGGAGACCGTCGATGCTGATCAGGATCACGTGCTGATCCTGTGCTGATGCGGATCTCAGCATCAGGAAAGTGCAGAGCGCTAAAATTGTTTTCTTCATATCCGGAACTGTTGAGTACAAATATGGCGCGAAATTAAGACGGCTCCCCGGTGGTTAATATGAACTTTAAGTTAGGTTTTTGCCTGCGAAATCAAAAAGCAACTATTTTGTGGAATGTTTAAGTGTTTCCTTTTTTCATTCCAGGTCTGGCACTTTGTTTTGCTGGCAATCATGCTGCTGGTATTGTTCCTGAGTGTTCGTAAAAAGAAACTGACGCTGGCAGCAGGTATTGTTGCGGGAATGCTGGGACTGATAGTGATGCTGGGTACGGGCCTTACCGGAGCGCTGATGCTGATAGCGTTTTTTGCGATGGGTGTGCTGGTGAGCCGCTACAAACGCAACAGGAAACAAATGGTCACCGGTATAACTCATACTGAAGAAAGGAACTGGGTGCAGGTACTGGCCAACGGTGGTGTGGCAGGGATCTGTTCCATACTGGTTTTTGTGGATGCTGAACAGATGGATTTATATGTATTTTTGGCAGCAGGAAGTCTGGCTGCTGCGGCTGCAGATACAGTTTCTTCCGAGATCGGTACCGTACATGGCAGCAGGTTTGTAAATGTGCTGAACTGGAAACGGGAACCACCGGGAGGAGATGGGGTGATCAGCCTGGAAGGTACGCTGGCCGGGCTCTGCGCGGCAGCGGTGATCGCGCTGGTGTACGGACTGGGTGTTGGTATATCTGCTGAACCAGGGTATGTGATGGCAGCCGGAGTACTGGGCAACCTGGTGGATTCCATGCTGGGTGCCAGCCTGCAACGCAGCGGATGGCTCAATAATGATGGCGTGAACTTTTGTAATACCGCCGCTGGCGCCATAGCAGCTTTGGTACTGAAATTAATATTCGGTTAACTTTAATAGTTAGTAATTAAAATATTTTCATAGCATATGAAAAGGATATTTTCCATTTCTTCTTTTGTATTGTGCTCCTTAGCCGGGATGGCACAGGAGAAAGAAGCGCCGGCCCCGGCTACAATACGCGAAGGCGCACATAAGTTCAGTCTGCAATGGATCGGATGGGGTGAGAAATTCGGCAGTGTAGACATCAAAAAACTGAACGACAGTACCTACTCTGTGAAAGGAGAGCAGCGTTCAGATGATAAAGAGGATTTTGTAACGATCGATGGAAACCTGATCATGCTCACACCGCGCAGGCTCCGCTTTGAAGGCACCATACAAACTAAAGTAAGGCATAACAATAATAATGAAGTGTGCGACAAAACCGGTAATTACACATTCTTTGCCAGCGGCGTACGCAAGTACTGGAGGCTGCAGGAAATGGACAACTGCGATAAAGGAAATGCAGTGGATTATGTAGATATTTTCTTTTAATTACGCTGCGGCCAGTAGCTCCCCAGAGGCGAGCTACTGGCGCACGCTGTGTTATTTATTTCGCTTTGGTGAAGGCCATTCTCAGGGCCAGCCCCGTCAGCACACTCGCCATAAACCATTTCTGCACTTTCAGCCAGGTAGGATTACGGTTGAACCATAGCGCCATTTTCGCGGCCGATAAAACAATCAGGAAATTAACAGTAAAACTGATGCACATCTGCACTGCGGCCAGTTGCAGACATTGCCCCATGATGGAACCATGTTCCGGCTTCAGGAACTGCGGGAAGAATGATAAATAGAACACTGCGATCTTCGGGTTGAGCACATTGGTGAGAAAACCCATCATGAAGAGCTTGCCCGGCTTATCGATCCCCAGGTCTTTGCGCGCTTCAAAAGGATTTTTACCGGAAGGCCTCACTGCCTGGAAAGCCAGGTAGAGCAGGTATCCTAC
The DNA here is from genome assembly GCF_051955275.1 of Pseudobacter sp. Classification (NCBI taxonomy): domain Bacteria; kingdom Pseudomonadati; phylum Bacteroidota; class Chitinophagia; order Chitinophagales; family Chitinophagaceae; genus Pseudobacter; species Pseudobacter sp. The sequence continues at coordinate 22,512 of NZ_JBQCGW010000254.1, forward strand.
GCCAAGCACCTTGAGTGTTAGAAAGGCATATGGAATGGCCATGAATATGGCAGTCAGACCGAACGACACCATCAGTGCATGAAAGAGAAAACCGAGTACCACGCCCACAAGAGATATCAGTCCTGCTTTTTTCCCCTGTGTGATGGAGCGGGAGATCAGGTAAAGCATATTCGGCCCTGGGGTGATCACCAGTGCGAAAGCCGCCACAATAAAGATCCAGAGCTCAGACAGGGATATCATATGATGAGGTTTTGATCTCTCAAAATTGAGAAATATCCATGCATGAAAAAAGTATCAGATTTTGAGATTGCGGCAGGATCAGTGTGATAAAACCGCCCCGAAGAAGGCGGTCGCTGACCTGATTTTCACATGCCGTATATGAATGTTATATTTGGCTACCTTAAACACCCTTAAAACCTGCAACATGATGAAATGTTCCTGTGTGGTCCTGCTTTTAACCGCTTTATATTCCTGCCAGTCTTCTTCCTCTGCGGAGCCACCGATCCAGGGCACCTGGCACTTACAGAGCGGTACTGCCATTACAAAAAATGATACCGTAGTTACCGATTATACAAAAGGGCAGAAGATGCTCAAGATCATCAACGAGTCGCATTTCGCTTTTCTGAGGCATGATCTGTCAAAGGGAAAGGATACAGCTATCTATGATGGAGGTGGCGGTATTTATACACTGGATGGCAACAAGTACACGGAGCTGCTGGAGTATTGCAGTGCGCGTGATTGGGAGGGTAGGAGCTTTGAATTTACAATTACGATCAATAAAGATACCTTAGTGCAGACGGGTGTGGAGAAGTTAGCGGATCTGGGGATCGACAGGGTAATAACGGAGAAGTATATACGCGTTAAGTGATATTGTATTTTGAGTGTGCCCGGTAGCTCGCCAGAGGCGGGCAAATAGAAGTCCCTTGCGGGGACGCGTGCGACTGGGCGCACGCTGATCAATCCTGCTGATTTCCCATTGCTGTTAACAGATTATTCCTCGCAATCAGACAGCCACCAATCAAACCTGCTTTCTCGCCCAGTTTGGAGAGTTTTACCTGCGTATCATTATTCACCAGGCTCAAAGAATATTTATTCAGTGCGCTCCGTATCGGTAGCCTGATATAATCTCCTGTATCCGCCATCGTACCACCAAGTATCACCAGCTCAGGGTTGAAGATATTGATCAGCACAGCCAGGCCACGGCCGATCTTCTCGCCGATCTCTGCAATCAATTCAATGCTCAGGACATCTTCATGGCGGATCGCTTCCATGATATCCACCAGTCTTACATCAGTTGACCTCTTAGCCTGCGTCATTACAGATGATGTGGAGCCGTTTTCGATACTTGCCCTGAAAACCCGCAGCAGCGCCTGTCCGGAAGCTTCTGTTTCCAGGCAGCCTTTTTTGCCACAATGACAAATGATCTCGTTGCTGAACACGGGAATATGCCCGAATTCTCCACCAAAACCTGATTTGCCGTAATACACTTTTCCATCTATCAGGATACCCAGGCCGATACCATAATCCAGGTTCACAAAAAGCACATTCCTTTCTTCATGCACAATGCCATCATGGAATTCTCCATAGGCCATAGCCCGGGAGTCGTTCTCCAAAAAGGTGCGGATGCCGAGCTCCTGTTCGATGGTGGTGCTGAGCGGCTCTTCGTTGAAATGGAAATAACTGTAACTGTATCCGCTTTTTGTATTGATCCGGCCGGAGAGGTTGATGCAAACAGCCAGGATATTTTTTGTATCGACGGTGAGCTCGCCGATGAAATTCCGGATCACTTTGATGAGGAGGTCCAGTGAGGCAGGCGTGTTTTCCAGTTTGTAAGGTACCCGCATTTTCACCGTTACCAGCTTCTTTTTGAAATCAAGCAAACCGATATTGATATGATCATGTTTCACATCCACTCCTATGAAATAGCAGCTCTCCGCAACCAGTCCATACATGCTGGCCCTGCGCCCACCCGTAGAATCTATCTTCCCATGATCGCGCAGCAGGCCATCCTGGATGAGCTCGTTCACTAAACTGGTGGTCTTTGGCACGCTGATATTCAGCGCCTGCGCCAGTTCCGTGATGGTAGTATCACCACTCGCGTCCAGGTGATTGATGATCCCGCGCTTCAGCGATTTATTCTTATAAGCCACTCCGGTAGCATTCTCTTCGCTGAAAACTTCAAATATGGAATGTTTCGTCATCGGTCTGATTAATAAAAAATATTACGAAGCTGTAGGTAAAAATACAAATTGAAATACAAACTACCCGGCTTTATTAACCGCAATCAATGTCTCCATCGCCAATTTATCCAATTTAAATAAAAATATTAGCTATCCGGCTTGTTATACTTATCATGATAGCGGCCTTATCCACATAAGTAAATAATAATTTTTATTAAGTTTGAGTTAGGTGATAAATATTTTAATAATTTAGTCGCATAAACAAATTTGAACTACTTCCGCAATGAACGGCTACACAAACAGACATATGCAAAAAGAACTGGTGCAGGATGCTACAACGGAACCAATTGCCTTTGATCCTATCTTCTTCGCTACCCGATACAAGAACGAGCTCACCAATAATATCCTTCCTTTCTGGATGCAACACAGCAAGGATGAGGCTAACGGCGGGTACTTTACCTGTCTCGACCGCAACGGCCGCGTTTACGATACCGACAAATTCATCTGGCTCCAGGGCCGCCAGGTCTGGACTTACAGCTATATGTACAAACAGGTGGAAGAACGCCCTGAGTGGCTAGCCTTTGCTCAACATGGCGCAGACTTCCTGGAAAAATATGGAAGGGACGCTGAAGGAAACTGGTATTTTTCCATGACTGCTGATGGAAAACCATTGGTGCAGCCCTACAATATTTTCAGTGACGCCTTTGCCACCATGGCTTTTGCAGCTATGGATAAAGCCAATCCGGAACCGCGTTATAAAAAAATAGCTTTAGATACCTTTGAGAACATTATCCGCAAGCAACACAACTGGAAGGGTACTTTCAACAAGTTGTATCCCGGAACTAGGCCTCTCAGGAATTTCAGCCTTCCTATGATCCTGAGCAACCTGAGCCTTGAAATGGAACATATCCTGGGCGCTGAAAGGGTCAACAGCTTTATCCCGACCGTTATCCACGATGTGATGGAGGTTTTCTACCAGCCTGAACATGGACTGATCCTGGAGAATGTTACCCCCGAAGGTAGATTCTCAGACAGCTTCGAAGGAAGACTGATCAATCCAGGGCATGCCATTGAAGCCATGTGGTTCATCATGGACCTGGGCGAAAGAATGGGAGACAAGGCCCTGATCCGTAAAGCCACAGATATCATGTTGCAGACGCTGGAATACAGCTGGGACAAGGAGTTTGGAGGTATGTACTATTTCATGGATATCAAGGGAAACCCTCCGCAGCAACTGGAGTGGGACCAGAAATTATGGTGGGTGCATGTGGAAACACTGGTAGCGCTGGCCAAAGGATTCCTTCATACAGGAGACCCGGCCTGTGGCGCCTGGTTCAATAAAGTGCACCAGTATACCTGGCAGCATTTCAAAGACCCGCAATACGGCGAATGGTTCGGTTACCTCAACAGGAGAGGAGAAGCCTTCCTTCCACTGAAAGGCGGAAAATGGAAAGGTTGTTTCCATATTCCGAGAGCACTGTTCCAGGTCTGGAAAACAATGGAAAAGATCCAACAAAAAAACAATGCACAATGAGAGCCTTTACCGGGTCGATCAAACTGCTGCTGATCATCGCCGGCTTCCCGGTGAAAGAGCCTGACATCACCGTCAACAGTTAACCGCAGTCCATACCCAATCCATCTTAACCCAAGAACAGCAATGCAGCAAAGAAACCAGTGCCTGGACGCTTTAAGAGGCTTCGCTATATTAGCGATGGTCCTCTCGGGCAGTATCGCCTTCGGGATATTGCCGGCCTGGATGTACCACGCCCAGGTACCACCGCCCAACCATGTGTACAAACCTGAACTGTCCGGTATCACCTGGGTTGACCTGGTGTTCCCGTTCTTTTTGTTCAGCATGGGAGCTGCCATTCCACTGGCGTTGAGTAAGAAGGTGAAGGAGCAAGCTAATTTCTGGTCCATTGCCTACATTGCGGTACGAAGGTTTCTGTTACTGGTTTTCTTTGCGCTGTTCACTTTTCATATGCATGCCTGGATGCAGGCGGATAAGCCAACGGCTATCAATTACTGGATCTCCGCAGGCAGTTTTGTATTACTCTTCTTCCAGTTCTTTGAATCGAAAGGGAAGTTTAAACTGGCTTTCCAGATCGCGAAAGCTGTGGCATTTGCACTCGCAGCCTTGCTGCTCTATGTGTTGCCTTTCAAAGATGGCAAAGGATTTTCCCTCATGGAACAGGACATTATCATTATCGTGCTCGGCAATATGGCATTCTTTGGTACGCTGATCTGGTGGTTCACCAAAAACAACCAGTGGGTCCGTATTGGGATACTTGGATTTGTAATGGCCATCTTCCTCGGAAGTAAAACGGCAGGCAGCTGGAATGAGGCGGTGTTCAATTTCACACCGGCTCCCTGGATGTACAAATTCCATTACCTGCAATATTTATTCATCGTACTGCCTGGCACACTGGCGGGCGACTGGTTGCTGGATAGCGCAAAAGCCACACCCAACCCAGGTCAGCAGGAGAAATTATGGATCAGGGCCATTGCCGCCTTGTCGGTATTGCTGATAGTGATCAATGTCTGCCTGCTTTTCTCCAGGCAGATGCTGCTCAACCTCGCCGCTTCGGCCGTGTTGTTGGGAACTATTTATTATTGCGTACGAAAACTGGCTCCGGGAGAATACAGATTATTACGTCGCTTCTTTACCGCCGGATGCTTTATGTTATTGCTTGGGCTGGCTTTCGACGCCTATGAAGGTGGGGTGAAGAAAGATCCGGGAACCTACAGTTATTATCTCATCACCAGTGGCCTGGCCTTCTTTGCATTACTGGGATTCTATGGTATGCAGAACGAAAGGCTCACCGGCAGTATCATCACCGCGCTCAGTCTGAACGGCCGGAACCCAATGGTGGCCTATGTTACAGGCAGCCTGCTCCTGATACCGGTATTGCACCTGACGGGACTGTTCAGCTATTATACGGCAATGGGTACCGGTCCCTGGACGGGCGCGTTGCAAGGCGTCCTTTTCACAGGTATGGTATCGCTTATAACTATTTTCTTCACCAAACGTCAGTGGTTCTGGAAAACGTAGGTCTATGAAAAAACAATTACTGACCATATGCATATTATGCCTGCTGATGTGCAAAGTGATGTATACCGGCAGCTCTTTCAGTATCATCATCAACACTGAGATTAAAGGACTGGATGTTTTCTATACTTTCGACGATACATCCGTGCACGCAGCCACAACCACCGACCCTATTACTGTTTAATAAACTGAACGCATGAACTTAGCGACGATCGACATTATTATCATTCTCTGCTACCTGGTAACCATCGTGGGCCTTGGTTTCTGGATCAGCCGTAAGGCCTCCAAAAATATCCAGAGCTATTTCCTCGGCGATAACAATATCAAATGGTACTG